>JAJFLS010000767.1 GCA_021772595.1 Opitutales bacterium | reverse complement strand
TCGAGAAGGGTCGGGACGATGTCTATCTCCTCGGTGAGGCCGGAAAACGTTTCGTTCGCCCAGAGGCCGTCCGGGTGGCGAATGATGACGGGGATACGCGTGAGACACTCGTAGAATACGGGAAGCTTGTGGGTCATTCCGAAATCGCCGAGCAACTCGCCGTGATCCGAGAAGAAGAGGACGACTGTATTTTTGTCGAGACCCGTTCGCTCAAGCATTTCGAGTATGCGGCCTATAGAATCGTCCACATATCGGATTTGGCCCATGTACGTGGCGACGGCTTCCTTCATGTCCTGCTCGCTGCAGGTATCCATTTCCGAATGACGCCGCCACACTTCATTACGTTGAGGCTGTTTGTCTTTGTCGTAATTTCTGAATGAATCCGGCAATTCGACGTCGGCCGGATTGAAAAGCGTCTTGTATGGTTCGGGGCAAGTGAAGGCGGGGTGCGGATCCTGGTAGTTGACCCAGGCGAGAAACGGTTTCCCAGAATCGCTCATGAAAGAAATCGTCTTGTCGGTGAGCGTTCCGGTTTGGTTGTATTCATGATTCCCCTCCAGCTCGAAAGAGCTAAACGCTTTTTTATAGCTAGGGTGCTCGTCGTAGTTGCCGAGGCAAACTTCATGTAGTTCGTCCCAGACCTGATCCAGCTTGTCGTATGTGAAAAGGTGGTTCTTGCCGAACATCCCAGTTTGGTAGCCGTTTCGCTTGAGCGTCTGCACAAGGTTCGGAACTTCGGGGTCGATGGTCGACCAGTAGTTGCGGCAGCCGTGTTCGCTGACGTAGGTGCTGGTGGCGAAGCTCACGCGGCTTGGCGCGCACAGAGGCGCTTGGCAGTAGCAATTGTCGAATCTAACGCCTTCGCGCGCGAGTCGGTCAATATGCTGCGTGCCAATCGTGGGGTGGCCATAGCAGCTAAGGTAATCCGCTCTTAGCTGATCCGGGGTAATGATAAGTAAATTGCGCGCCTTCAAATTGGGTCGAAGAATAGTTGATACTACTAAGCTAGCACGTACTAGGCTTGTCAAGAGAGTAGCCGATAGAACAGTTAAGTGAAAGTCTAAACAGTTGACTCCATTGCAGATTCCACGCCGAAGTCTCGACGTAGCTACGACGCAGAGCGGCGTGGTTTTCAGACGATTTCAGTTAAGAGTCTGTCGGACTTAGGCTAATTTTTGAGAAAGCTTGTGAAATTGTGAATTTAAAGACCCTGAGAATTGAATATTTGGTTCTCAGAAGAGCTCTGGGCATAGATATTGAATTTTAAACGATTAGATTTTTTCAGTCCGACAGACTCTTAAGTTGAAGCATATGCGCAGGTGCGGGACGGCGTGGTTCAGTGGCAGTTCTGGTCAAGGCCGTATTGAATAGTTCTTGAAGGGCTCTGTTAGAGTGGTAGTTGTGTGGGCCATTATTGTAATAGTATGAGAAAGAAGGTCAGCACGTCGATGATAGCGAAGGAGGCGGGAATCGCCGTGTCCACTACTGGCTTCATATTGAGCGGCAAGGCTCGCAAAATGAAGATCTCGGAGTCGACCGAGAAGCGTGTCTTGGGTATCGCGAAGGACCTAGGCTACGTGCCGAACGCGATGGCGAAGAACCTGCGCCGCAATCGAAGCAGCATAATCGGCCTGCTTTTTAATCACTTGAAGCACCACTGGGCGGACGAGTCCCTCAGAGGTGTGCGTAGCGTTTTGGGCGATACTGAATACGCGCCCTTTATTTCTACGCATGAGTTCGATGCGAAGTTGCTTGAGAAAGAAACGGAGCTGATGCTTCAACATCGATTCGACGCGATCATTTCCGTGCCTTTCAAAGAAGGGAAGGCGAGCTACCAGCGTATCATTGATAATGGTACGCCCTTGATATTTCTCAACGACACCCTGGATGGTATGCCCGACGTCGATGTGGTGGCTTGGAATGCTCGAGAGGCTTCGAAAACGGCGATGAACCATCTGCTTTCTCTCGGGAGGAGGAAAATTTGCTTTTTGGGATGGGACGACAAACGGCGAATGATCCGAGCGCGGGCCGAGGCGTACAAAAGCTCTTTGAAGAAGGAGGGAATCGCGTTGCGAAAAAACTGGCTGCGCCTGTTTCCGCTAGACGCCGATGTTAAGGAGACGATCGTCGAGATTTTCTCCAAAAAGAGCCGTCCCAATGCTGTGTTCTGCGGATTGGACATTTATGGGACGCAGGTGATTGGCGCTCTCGAAGGGATGGGATTGCGCGTGCCGGAGGATGTCGCGGTGATCGGCATGGGCAATCAGCCCGGAAGCGAGTTTTCCAGTGTCGGGCTTTCGACCATCGACAGTCCGAACGAGGCTTTAGGAGCGAAAGCGGCGAGTCTGGCCCTGGAGCTTATCGAGCGGAAAACGGCGGGCCCTGCTTCGCGTTTTCTCTTGCGCGGCGACGACCTGATCGTCCGCCGGTCCACGAAGCTTTAGGAGCGGTGGATGGTGGCTTGGCCGCTACGTTGTCTTCGGGAGTGCTAAATAGGTCAATTTGGCGAATCGTTGGAACGGGACGGCGCCCGTTCGTTACCCTGATATTCCCTTCAAATAGGTGGCGTTCGGGCGCCGCCCCGAGTGTATTTCCCTGTATTCAGCAATCCCTTCGAGACTGTTCTAAGGACCTGTGTAGGACCGAGTTACACCGCGATTTTGCCCGATTGAGGTAGATGCGAGTTATCGCGGGGTAAACCCGCTCCTGCGATTAGAAAACCGAGCAATATCCAAGTTATCACTCACCATTTACTTAAATGTTTCAGTAATAAGTTTGATTGGCTTTGTTGACAGGGGACCAGTAATGGATTCCATTTATTGCTAGCTCGAACTAGTTGATGTTGCTGCCAAACTACTATTCGCCCCTTCCCCTGAACCGATGGCCATTATGCCCATCAATAGATGCTCCTCTCAAATCTGGAGCAGCTGATATTTTTTAAAAACACCATACTGCACCGCCTATTGCTTGATACCCCGTTGAGCGATTCGCACAGATTCGATTGTAAAACCTACTAAAATGAAACTACCAAAACTAAACACGAAAACTCTGATGGCGTTGGGTCTCTCGACCGCCATTGCCTCGCTCGCGCTGGGCCAAACTGATGAAGCCTACGTGCTCGACCCTTTTTCGGTGGCGGGTACTGAAGGGTATACTGCTACAAACACGATTTCAGGCACGGGTTTGAGCACGCCGCTCATCAATGTGCCGATGGCGATCAACGTCATCACTTCGGACTTTCTAGAGGACAGTCATGTCGGCGAATTCACCCACGCGTTGGATTACAATTCTTCGATCACGCAAACCTCTCGCAACCACAATGGCGGAACGCGTCCCCAAACCTTCGCGATTCGAGGCTTTAGAAACAGTACCATTCTGCTCGATGGCGTTCTTGGCGGACATTCCCTGCCGACTCACATGATCGACCGGATTGAGGTCGTCAAGGGGCCAAATACGCTCTATGGCCAGGCGGAACCGGGTGGTTTGATCAATGTAATCAGCAAGACTCCCATGGCTCAAGAGGGAGGCACGGCTAGAGCGATAGTCGGTACCAATGAATGGTACCAGTTTAAGCTGGATTACACGGTTCGCGCTATGGACGACAAACTGGGTTTGCGCATCCTGACCGATCACAAGGATACAAATGGTTGGAGATGGGTCGACGGCCAACAGCATTCTTTCCTTGGGCTTTCTGGAAGTTACGCCTTAGCGGAGGCCACCGACTTCGATTTCTTGATTGCCAAAAACGAAGTGACTGGATTTCCCACGCAGCGAGCCACTTGGTCCTTTGAGCGCATTCCGACCGATCTGAACGGAGATGGCGATACCCTCGATACGGTAAACGGCATTGGCGAAGGAAATGCGCGTTTCAACAATACCTTTCTCCCACCAGAATTCGTATCTTCCGCGAAAGGAAATGTCTATGAGTCCGACAATGATTTCATGCAATTGGGAATTCGTCACAGCTTTAGCGATCGGCATAACCTTCAGTACAAGTTCAACTTGAACGACTCGCACAACATGCAGACGTTTAGGGAGTATAATACCTTCACCAACGACTCGAGTTCCGCAAATAGCTCTGTTAACGATAGCCGGGGTAAGGACTGGGTGCACACGCTCAATGATATCATAGATTTCGATGCGGGGGGAGTAAGGCACCAGGTGCTCCTAGGGGTACGCGAGTCCGAGAGCGTTAGCGGTGGTCGTGGAACCTTTCGTTTGAGGGCGGCCAATGGTGCTGAAAACGCGGCCAGGCGGGAAATTGAAGCTAGAACAGGACAACGCCTCCGAGACACTATCTCAAAATCCGACATCTTAAATGGAGTGCCAATTTGGGATGATTACGTGCCGACTCCCGAAGAATATTTCTCATTCGGAACGCGAGCCAACTCAAACGGCCGTAATCACCAGGAAATTACGAACCTTTACGCATCGGACAATATGTTTTTTAACGAAGGCCAATTCAATCTCCTAGTAGGGGTTCGACACATTGAATTAGATCAATATTCGACCCTTCTCGACAAATCCATCAGTAGCACTCTTTCAGGTAGCGATACCAACTTCCAGTTCGGAGGAGTCTACCGAATCAATTCAAAATTGAGTGCGTTTGTTAGCAAAGCAGATGCCTATCGACCTCAAAACCGGACGGATCCAGATACCGGAGAACTTATTGGTCCACAGACCAGTGATGCCATCGAATTGGGGATCAAGTTCGCCGATCTATTCGAAGGAAAGCTCAGTGGATCCGTTGCCTTGTTCAAAATCGAGCAGAACAATGTATTCCGGGCTGACCACAATCCGGTTACCTTTGTCAGCGACGCAGCAATCACGAACGACGAAAGCGAGGGAATCGAATTCGAGCTGTTTTACAACCCGACAGAGAATTGGAACATAGTGGCAGCTTATAGCCATATCGCCGCACAGGTGGTAGGAGAGGTCGCTTCTGGACTTCCCCTAGAAGGCGCGACACCTGATCGTTTCACTCTGTTCAACAGCTATACCGTTTCGGAAGGACCTCTCGCAGGGGCGCGCTTTGGTGGAGGGCTCGTGTGGGCAGATGGACCTATTCAGCAATTCGGCAATATCGTCAATTCGCTCGTAGTGGAAAACGGATACACGACGTTCGATTTGTTCGCTCGCTTCCCCGCTACGATCGGCGATAGAGAGGTCGAATTCGGTATCAATATCGATAACGTGACTGACGAGTTCTTCGTTCGTTCTCGCGCGGCGACTAACGAAGCCCGCCAAATCCTTTTCTCAGTTTCAACTAATTTGTAGAATTATAGGTCTGCTGCAAGTAGACAAGAGTAGATAGTTAGTGAGTGTATTCGCCCCCCTTTGTTGAATGCGACAGAGGGGGGTCTGCTTTTTTGAGGGGAGCCTTGCCTGTTTTCATGTAGGAGCGGGTTTACCCCGCGATTTGATCGGATATATTCAAGATTCAGTTCACCAGGTCGCGGCCGATCTTCCCGCATGCGGGACCCTGTTTTGTAGCGGGGCGACTGCGTCGTTCCGATTGGATGAGATTGGAATTGGCCGCTCGACCCCTCGACGAGACTCGGGGCGAGAGATCGGCCGCTACCTACGCAACAGACTGGTCGCGCGGCCATCGATTTGCCAATACCAGTCTTGATCTCTCGAGAAGGTTCTTGAAAGATAGAGCTCCTATGAGTTTTCGTGTTTCTCTAGTTTTCTCCACCCTGATTTTGGCGCTGCTTACTTCTTGTAGCCGCCAGGCCGATACGCGGCCCATTCGACCGGCTCAGGACAGGCCCAATATTCTTTTTATACTAGTCGATGATCTGGGAAAGGAATGGGTCGGCGCGTATGGAGCGGAGAATATTGAGACGCCCAACGTCGATCGGCTCGCGGCGACTGGAATGAAATTCTCAAACGCCTACGTCATGCCCCAATGCACGCCTACGCGTCTGAGCTTTATGACCGGGCAATATCCTTATCGGCACGGATGGGTCAACCATTGGGACGTGCCACGTTGGGGCGGTGGATGCAGTTACGATTGGAATCGCAATCCGAGCCTAGCCCGAGTGATGAAAGACGCGGGTTACGCGACAGCGGTGGCGGGCAAGTGGCAGGTCAACGACTTCCGCGTCCAGCCCGAAGCGATGGTCGACATAGGTTTTGACGAATATTGCATGTGGACGGGCGGCGAAGGAAATAATCCGCCAAGCGATGAGCGCTACTGGGATCCCTACATTCACACCAAGGAAGGTAGCAGAATATACGAAGGCGCTTACGGGCCGGACGTGTTTACGGATTTCCTTTTGGATTTTATCGACGACAACCGAGACGGACCCTTTTTCGCCTATTTCCCCATGGTCTTGACGCATGTTCCATTGGTGACGACTCCGGACGAGCCCGACGCCTCGAGCGATATGGATAAGCATAAGGCCATGGTACGCTACACGGATGAGATTCTAGGCAAATTCGTATCGAAGCTGGATGCCCTCGGAATTCGCGACAACACGATTATAGTTTGGGTGACTGATAACGGGACCGACACGTCAATCACGGGCAGCTTGAATGGCAGGGAAGTGCGTG
>JAJFLS010000766.1 GCA_021772595.1 Opitutales bacterium | reverse complement strand
GGGGTGATCGTCGCCGAGGTCTTTGCGCGCTTTCGCAAGAAGCGCTTCGAGGCGTTTGACTACTTTGGGGTTGGCTTCGGCGACTTTGTGGGCTTCGCCAATGTCTTTCCTCAAATTGTAGAGTTGTGTGGGATGATTGATTTCCTTGCCGCGTCGATCTTGCGTGCGTGAGACGTGCAGTTTCCAATTGCCGCTTCGGACGGCTTGAAGTTCCCCGCGATAGTAATAGTAGAAAGCTCTATGGGGAGATTTGGCTTCTTCCTTACCGGAGAGCAGGGGCCAGATGTCTTTACCGTCGATGATGCGATCGGTAGGCGCTTTGCCTCCGGCGAGTTTAGCGATGGTAGGAAGGAGGTCCATGGAGGTGGCCAATTGGTTGTTCTTTGAATTGGCAGGGACTTGTCCAGGATAACGGATGATGAAGGGGACCCGTTGGCCGCCTTCGAGGGTGGTGCCCTTGCCGCCTCGGAGAGGACTGTTGCTGGCTCCCCAATTCATGGCGCCGCCGTTGTCGGAGAGGAAAACGACCATAGTGTTGTCGTCGATCCCTTGGGCTTTCAGTTCCTTGAAAACCTCGCCGACCGACCAGTCGACCTCTTCGACGGCGTCTCCCCATTTCCCGTTGGCGGATTTCCCGTCGAATTTCTCGGATGAAAATTGCGGCGCGTGCGGCATTGAATGGGGAAAGTAGAGGAAGAAGGGCCCGTCCTTGTGGGAGCGTATCCACTTTTTGACTTCGTGCGTATACTTTTGCGTGATCAATCGCTGGTCGGGCTCGAGTTCGATGATATCGTTGTCGCGCATGAGCGGTAGGGGTGGATAGCCGCGATTTCGAATGACTTTCGCGGCGCCGTTCATCATGCCCATATCGTTGGAGTAGGGGATGCCGTAGTAGGAGTCGAAACCATGTTTTTTGGGGAAGAACTCCGGCTGGTCGCCGAGATGCCATTTGCCGATGATGCCGGTGGCGTAGCCTTGCTCTTTGAGGATTTCGGGGAGGGTGATTTCTTCAGAATTGAGGCCACGTTGATTTCCGGGGAAGAGGACCCACTGGCCTTTTTCGTTCTCGTGCATTCCGATGCGCTTCGGGTAGCAGCCAGTCATGAGGGACGAACGCGATGGCGTGCAAACGCCGCTGGTCACGTAGAAGTCGCTGAACTTCCGCCCTTCCTCGGCCATGCGATCGATGTTGGGCGTGCGGTGGAGTTTGGAGCCGTAGGCCCCGACGTCGTTGTAGCCGAGGTCGTCAACGAAGATGATGATGAAATTGGGCTTCTCGTCAGCGGCAGCGGCGAAGGTGATCAAGAAGAGGAAAAGCGAGAGGTAGGCAGCTCGAAACATGGTGATAGAAAAGGTGGCTCTAAAATTAAAGGCGACTCAAAAGGTAGGGCAACGACGTCCCGGCGTGCTGCGTTCGCAAACCAAACCAATTGTCATAGTTAAACAGGGATCGCTTCGCGAGCAGGATCCCCGACAAGTCGGTGAGCAGGTATTTGTTAAAAAATCTGGCAACTCTGCTATCCTGTTCGCGGGGCGATCTTGTTCCGGCGAAGGCCGGACTCCTGTTAATAAAAAAACTAAAATAGCTGCGGCACGCCGGGACATCGTTGCCCTACCTTTCGGCCGCTTCTCGTCTTTTCGCTAGGTCGGACTGGATGGTGAGCACTCTTTCTTCCGTTAGCGTGTATCGAGGAAGGAGAAAAAGTCCAACGACGCCGATTGTCGAAAATATCCCGCAATAGATTAGCCGTAAGGATAGCGCGGTCTGGGCGCTTTGGATGGCCCCTTCCGTTTGATCGAAGCCAACTGCCACGAGGGCCACGCCGACCAAGGCGACGGCTATGGAAACGCAGAGTTTCTGCATCCATGTGATAACGGCTCCGTACATTCCTTCGCGCCGAGTGCCGTTCTCCCATTCATCCTGATCGCAAATGTCGCTGGTCATGGAATGCAACATCAGAAAGAATGTCATGTTCGCGACTGCGCCTATCATGTAGGCGACGATTTGAAGGTAGGGATAGTTGGGTGTGATGAGAAACCAGGCTGCCAGAACGTGGAGAATTTGGAAGGAAAACGAGAATTTCAAAATGGCTTTTTTCCCTACGTTTTTCGAAACGCGCGTCGCTACCATCAAGGCAATGACCACAACTGCGGTTTGGGCCATTCCCATGCTACCGAGCAATATCGACGACGCCTTCAAGTCGCCAGGAAATACATACGATACGTTGATGAAGACGATTATAGAAGTGGCGAAGGTCCATCCGGAGAGCATGAGCACTGTAAGCCCTATCAATAGCCGGAAGTTCTTGTCTTTTAGCGTGGCTAAAAGGGAACGAAAAATGGGTAGCTGTTTTTTCGCCGCTGAGGTTTGCACCTCTTCTCGTTCTTTAATAAAGAATACAGGGGCTAGTCCAAAAACTATGAATACTAGTCCCGTGAGAGGACCGATGAAGCGAGCTCCGTGCAAGGTGCTGTCGAACATTTCGAGTTGCGTTCCCGCCAAAAGCCATCCGGCGCAGATATTCCCGATCATGTTGAAGAACATGCGATATGACATCACGCTGGTTCGTTCGTGATAGTCTCCCGCCATCTCGTATCCAATGGCGTGATAGGGAACCGTGAATAGGGTAAATGCCGTATAGAATAAGATTAGGGAGGCCGTAAGCAAAGTGAAGTAGGCGGTAGGGCTCCAGCCGAGCGGAATCTGCCACATAAGGGCGAAGGTGATGCCTCCTAGTATCGCTCCTGAAAAAATATAGGGTCGCCGTCTTCCGAATCGTGAACGCGTCTTGTCGGAGATCGATCCCATCACTGGATCCAGGAAAGCGTCCCATACTCGAGTGATCCCAATTGCTAGACCAACGAGCGCTGGACTGACCCCTAGGGCCAGAGTATAGATCGGCATGATTAGAGCGGCGGGGGCGTGAAATCCGATCATGTCGGCGGAGGCGCCGAATCCATAGGAGAGCTTTTGCAGGAGCGTAACCCTGCCTTGAGAACTTGATTCTGTATTTGGGGTAGGCATACGTGGTTGACTCAGCCTGGGTTCCATTCGTCGTAGAATGGCATGGTCCCAGTTTTGTCCACGTCGTTGGCGTATTCGAATTTCTCTAACAACTCAGTTCCGGGGACTAAGGCGTCATCGTGTTGGTCGAGCGTTTGCGCTAGTTGCGTATCCAGTTCTTCGATCAATTCTCGTTTCGATTCGTCGTTTGCTAAGTTGTTTTGTTGAAAGGGATCGTCCTCATAGTCGTAGAGCAGCCAGGGCCCGTTTAGATCGCGCACGTAAGTGTAGCGCGCGTTGCGGATGCCTCGGTATTCGCGTCCGCCAACTTCTCTAGTGAATTGTCCAAATGGTGTTTGGCAGGCGAGCAGGGCGCAGTCCGCAGGCGCTTTGATTTCGGGAGCGGAGGTCTGGTCGAGGGAGGATGCATCCACGAATGCGGCAATGTATTGAGAGTAGTCCGTGCCATCGATGCTCGCTGGGTTTTCGATGCCGCACAGTCCTAGGAGCGTGGGTAGAATATCCGGTGTATTGATGAAGGAAGGTGGTTTGGTTCCGTTGGTCCCAAAGCGCTTGGGATAGCGAATGAGGAGCGGGACGCGTATGGATTCTTCCCACGGGCGCTGCTTGAATAACTCGCCGTGCGACAGGATCATATCGCCGTGATCGGACCAAAATACGAGGATGGTGTCCTCGGCGATTCCGGTTTCGTCCAACGCGTCCATGAGGGACTTGAGGCAATCGTCGAGAGCGAGTATGTGGGCGTAGTAACCTTTGAGGTGCTTTCTCGCTTCGGCGGCGTCGGTGTCGGAAACGTTGTCCCTCAGTTCGATCGAATCTGCATCGATTCGATCCATGTACTCTTGCGGGGCGGTGTCATAGGGATCGTGAGGCGGACCCCAGGAGAGGGTGAGCAGGAAGGGGTTTTCCTTGTTTCGGGACTTTATGAAACCTATCGCATCTTCCGTTTGGGCGATCGCATCGTAGCCGTCCCAGGTTTTCAACTCGGTGTCCGATCCCTCGTAGTAGTGAGATGTATTGTAATCATGGCTACACTCCAGCGCTTTCCAGTATTGGAACCCATGCTGCCGCTCCACAGGTATCGGCGCACAGCGGCCGTTGGCATTGACATGCCATTTGCCGATGTATCCCGTTTGGTAGCCAGCCTTCGAAAAGAGCTTACCCATTGTTTCCGCCTCGGGGTCCATGGGCACGTCGTTGATGATGACTCCGTGATGGTGCGGGTATTGCCCGGTTAGAAGCGAAGCTCGGGCAGGGCAGCAAACCGGTGTTCCGGAAATTGCGTTCTCGAAATCTACGCTCTCGCTTGCTAGTCGATCGAGATGCGGCGTTTGGATGTTGGTCTCGCCTCCGAAACCAGTTGCTTGTCGGCGAAACTGATCGGCGAATACGAAAACGACGTTGGGCTTTTTTTCTTGGGATGCCATTGATTCATTCAGATAAGCCGAGGAGTCAGTCATCGCGGCTGCTTGGGATAGGACAGTCGCGCCAAACAACTGAAGTCGCTAGCAAGCAGTTGCTGGACAAGTTGAATTCCGTGGACGCTTGGCTCATTTTGCAATGGACCGCAGGCTATCCAGATGAACGATTTCTCCGGAGATGAGAATGCTGCGCCGTTGTTGGGGTACGCCTCGGGAATTCGAATTCAATTGGTCTGAAATGACATCGATGGTGATTCTGGCGAGCTGTTCCAGGCTTATGTCGAAGTGGCTGTATGTAATAGACTCCTCTCTTAGATTGCCCCAGATCGAGAAGACACCCACGTCTTCCGGTATCCGGATTTTTGCGTGCGTGAGCCACTTCCCGATTTCGTTTCCCACGGTTACGATGCAGTCGGGCTTGTTGGCTCGAAACCATTTTAGGAAGGATGCCCGTTTCCAGTTTTTGCTTTCGACATACACTTGAAGCGGTTCGCTCAAAGACTGTTCGAACTGAAATCTTAGATAGCTAGCGATCGGCGAATGGGTTATTCGATTATCGAAATCCGACCTTACCGCGAGTCCGACGCGCTGGTAGCCTCTGCGGCGCAGATCGTTGTACAGCTGATTCATATTTTCAACGTGATCGTAGCCGATCCGATCTACGCACGGGTCTTGTATCGTGTAGCCGATGGTTGCGACCGCGAACTCATCCCATTTTAAATCGATGTGCTGTATCGGCGAATCGTTCTCGCCGATGAGGATTCCTTGTACGTTTCGGCTTCGCAATATCTGCAGTAGACGCTTGGGGCTGAGACCCGGTTCGTTGTAGGCAAACGGCTCCAGCGCGAATCCGAGCTCATCTGCCCGTTTGCAGGCTCCCTTAAAGCTTTCGAGCTCGTAGGGCGAGCCTCTCGAAGTGTCGTAGAAATAGGCCAGGATTGATTGGACGTTCTTGCGGCGCTTGCCCAAGCGCATGTTAGCCATGTTCGCTTTGACAAGCGGATTGGGGCGGTAGCCCATTTTATTGGCGAGCCGAGTGATTCGTTTGATCGTTTTAGTAGAGCAGGCCGGGTCCTGTCTCAGCGCTAATGAGACCGTTGATTTGGATACGCCCGCTTTTTCGGCGATTTCGCGAATTGTGACCATGGGAATGGGAGATTAGCAGAGCCCAAAAGAGAGTTTGGTTCTGGTGGGTGTGACGAGTCAGGAAAGATGAAATCCAAGTTGTTCCAGTGAAGATAAAGAAAATGCAATAATTTCAACTTGTCCAATAAAATATCTGTAGACTTGGGAGAATAACGAGTAAAAAAAGAATACGATTGCCGAGCGGAAACTCGGCCCTGACCCCTCTGCATAACCTGATACCCATATGAACTATAAGAAACGACTACATCGCTTGTTTAAATCCGCGTTCTTTCCCGCTGCGATTTTCGTGGGAATGGGACCGTTGTCCGCGCAAGATGAAACCTACACCTTGGACCCCTTTACTGTACAAGGAGAAACCAACGGCTACATGGCTACCAATTCTATTAGTGGTACGCGCGTCAATACGCTGATCAAAGACATTCCGGTTCCGATCACTGTAATAACGGAGGCTTTAATCAAAGATTTTGCCTACGAGAGAGTCGAGGATGCGGTAGTTATGGATGCGACGATCACTCGACGCTCGAGAAACGAGGGGAATTTCAATGAGAACTTCACCATTCGAGGATTTCGCTCCTCGCTAAACCTGCGGAACCGAATTCCTTATAAAGGGTTCACGGATTCTTCGATGGTCGATCGTATCGAGATCGTCAAAGGACCCGCTGCGGTACTCTATGGGCTTTCCGATCCAGGTGGCCTAGTGAATATCATCACTAAGAAGCCCTTGAATGTGAAGCACACCAGCCTGAATTTCCGAATTGGCTCCGAATCCAATCGTCGTACTGAATGGGATACAGGTGGACCGTTGGATAACGAAGGTAAAATCCTTTACCGTTTCACCGGGTCGTACGACGAAGGCGACCACCAGCGTGCGGGAGGGTGGCACAACCAGCGTTTCTTCACTCCGGCATTCACTTTTCGCCCAACGAAGAATACCAAGATCGATATCGAGTACTCCCGCCAGGAGCGGCATCACGCTTTCATTCGTCCGCGCAATCCATTTTACATCAATGGCTTTGCCCCGAACGATTTTTG
>JAJFLS010000765.1 GCA_021772595.1 Opitutales bacterium | reverse complement strand
CAACCTTGACTTTTCCCTCAAGTCGCACGACTCATAACCCGTATTTCCTATTGATGCGAGAGTACTACATACGCAAAGAAGGTGACGAGGAGGCGAACGGTCCGTATAACATCGACCAAATCACTTCGCTCGTCGAAGTCGGGAAACTCGAAAAAGAGGCATATGTGTACGATGTCGACCAAGAGAATTGGATCACCATCGAGGAGTGCGAGGAGTTGATGACGATTCTGTTCCCGCAGAAGAAGAAGCTCACACTCCAGGTGGAGAAAGAGAAGCCTGAAGAAGGCGAAGGCTCCGAAGAAGCCGAATCCGGAAAAATCGCCGGACTTTTCAAAAAATCGTCCAAGCAAAAAGACGGCGAGCCAGAAGAAGAGCCGAAGAAATCCGTTTCTGTCACCGCAATGCTCGCCCAAGCCGAGGGACGCGATCGAGACGACCCCAGCGGCAGGTCCCCCGTCGAGAAACGCGCCACGGCCGCTTATCTGGGACTCCGGTTCACGACGCTTTTCGTTTTCGCCGCCGCCGCTACGATGATCTTTCTCGAATGGGATCTCGTTAAAACCGCCAACGCCATGCGAATGGTGGAGAGCCCCTACCTCATTTTCGCCGCCTTCGATATCGTCGTTGGCCTCGTGCTTCTGCTCCAAGTGACCGAAATCTATCCACTCGTGCGTTTCCGTGCCGCGATCGGCTTCGGGACGCTTACCATTCTCTTTCTGACGAGCGGTGATACCTTGCTGGCTCTCGCGAATGCCGTGCTGTCGGTCAGCATGTATTTCTGCACCGCCACTCTGAGCAAGGCCAAGGTCATCCCTTTTTGCGTCACAGGGGTTCTGGGCATCGGAGGCTACATTGCGCTGGTAATCCTTCCGGCACTATCCTAAAACGGGCGCAATTTCCAAGCGCCCGATGAATCCAAAACTCCAAAGCCTCCTCCAGCAGAAGGAACACATTCGCAAGCGGATGTGGAAAACGGCGATCAAGGACGCCCGCAAAGGCGAACAGACTTTCTACGCCGCCCTTAGAGTCGGAGCCATTACCTTGGCGGGTATAAAAGAAAACCGCCTCGTGAACCGGGCCGCAGCCCTCAGCTTCAGCTCGATACTCGGCTTGATTCCCCTGACCGCGATTATGATTCTGGTTTCCGGCTTCGTGCTGAACAAAACCGATCCCGATCTGGTGGTGAACAACATCTACAAGGGCATCAGCTACATCGCCCCGCAGCTCGGCAAGCTGGAAGCTCTCTCCGAGGAAGAATCCAAAGAAGCTGTCGCCGGGGAAGGATCCGAGGTAGTTCTCTCCGAGGAAGCATCCGCTGAAGAGGGAGAAGACAAAGAACAGCTCAAAGTCTACTTGGAAGAATTCGTCGAGGCTAGCCAATCAGGCGTGGTCGGAGTCAGCGGAATCATAGCTCTGATTCTCATCGTTCTGATGCTGTTCTCCTCCATCGAAGGAGCCCTCAACGACATTTGGGAAGTCAAGCGGGGGCGGAGCTGGGTCATGAAGGTCGGCATGTACTGGACGGTCATCACTCTCGGCACAGTCCTCTCAATCGCCGGACTAGGGATGCTCGCCGCTCAAGCGCTGAAATGGAACGACTTCGCAACCACGCTCCCCGGGGGAATGGGCCTTGAAACGCTCATCAAATGGGCTTCCCAAATCGGCAGCTTCCTGATGATTTCCGTAGTTCTCGCCACTTTCTACCGCTTCATTCCCAACACCCTCGTCAGTTGGAAGGCCAGCTTCATCGGAGCGTTCGTCGCGCTTATCTGCATCACGGCGAACAACTCCTTGGCGTTCGCCTTCTATTCCAACCGCGTCACCCTCGATCGGAGCCTCTACGGATCGCTCGCGATCATTCCAGTGCTCATGATGGGCATGTATATTTTCTGGTTTTTCATCCTCCTGGGGGGACGAGTCACCTACGCGGTTCAAAACGCCAATTTCAAAAGCGACCACATGGCCTGGGAAAAATTGAGCCACGCTTCCAAAGAAAGCGTCTCCCTACTTCTCTTTTCCAGAATCTGCCGACGATTCCGCGATTGCCAGCCAGCTCTGAGCGGAAAGGAACTCGCGGAAATTTCCAAGCTTCCGGTCCAATTCGTCAACGCCAGCCTGCTACAGCTATGCGACTTGGGCCTCGTTTCATCGATTCCGCCCGAAGCGGGAGAGCCCTTCCAGAACTACAAGTACCAGCCGGCCAAGCCGCTCGACAAGATCGAGCTGAACTCATTCAAGACCGCCTTCGAAAACCACGGTAGCGCTCCCGACGAAGATCAGTTCGACGACCATGAGCCCATCGTCAAACGCTACCACGAGACCCTTCTCCAAGGGCGACGCGCGGCCTTGAGCGATCTGACGATGGAAGACATCATCGATCTCACCGACGAAGCCGCTAAAAACGAATCGTCCGACACCGGCGCTTCCTCGACGTTCGCTTAGAGGTCTGTTGACGACGCTTCTTTGGTAGGGAGGACCGGCTCGGTCCTCCGAATTGTGACGCCCTTGCTGGAGGACCGGGCCGGGCCTCCCTACCATTCGTCAATCAAAGTGTCTTGAAAAGCGCGACGCGAATTGCCGTTTTGCCCATTGACAGTGCAAGGCCCGCTCCTAATTTAGCCGTTTCTTAATCGCCGAACTAAAATGATTTCCTGGCTACAAACCAATCTTCAAAAGCACTTTCGCTACCTATTCATCGTGCTCCTGGCGGTCGTAATCGTCGCATTCGTATTCACCATCGGAGCCGGTCCCGGCATCGGCGACGGCCGCGATCAAGGGAATCGAAAGATCAGCTTCTTTGAATTCGAGCTGAACTCCGAAGCCCAGAAAAAGCAGTTCTTCGACTCCGCATACTACAGCGCCCTACTCCAGTTCGGCAGAGTCCAAATCAATCAGGACCAGCTGAACCAATACGCATTTACACGCGCCACCGCCCTTCACGTGGCCAACCAACACAACCTGCCGGGCCCAACCGCCGAAGAATTGACCGCGCACATTCAGGGGCTGGGCATGTTCATCGGACCCGACGGCCAATTCAGCCCTGAAGCTTACGCGAGCTTCCGCGACGAGACCAAGGCCACCGGACAGATCAGCGAAGGCGCCCTCTCTAGGGTCATGGCGGACGATTACCGCGTCAAAAAAGTCTACGAAACTCTTTCCGGTCCCGGCTACGTTCTCGAATCCGAAGTGCTCGACGAACTCACGCAGGACCAGACCAAGTGGGCTGTCAGCGTCGCCGAATTCGACCTCGCGGAATTTTCTCCCGAAGTCGATACCTCGGACGAAAAGCTCGAGGAATTCTTCACTAAAAACAGCTTTCGCTACACGACCCCCGTTCGACGCAGAATCTCTTTCGTAGAGTTCCGGGCATTCGACTATTTCGCCGAAGTCGAGGTCAACGACGAGGAACCGCTCCGCGACTACCACGCCCGCAACGCCTCCAAATACACGAAAGTCGTCGAGGAAGAGCCACCTGTCGAAGGTGAAGAAGAAAAAGAAGA
>JAJFLS010000764.1 GCA_021772595.1 Opitutales bacterium | reverse complement strand
GTTCGAAAAGGCATTTGGAGCAGAGTTGGCGCCTGAAGTTAACGAGTGGATACGCGAAACTGTGGTGGAAAAGAATGAGCAATTCTTTTACCGCTATCGTCCGCTAAATTCTTTCTACTACACGGGCGGACGGAAGAAGAGCTACGGCTATCTTGATTTCCTCCCGGCGATGCGGAACTTCGATATCATGACGGGCAATCGTGATCAGCGGATTTGGGACTTGGCTGCAGGAAAAGATGTGCCTGATATCGTCGACGATTCGAACGTGCCTGAATTGCCCGAAACCTTGCAGGCGCGCGGCGCCAATGAATGGCTCAGCCCGGAAGATGAATTGGCGGCTTTCAAAATCGATCCGAGATTCGATGTGAACCTGTTCGCTTCGGAGGAGGAATTTCCCGATATCGCGTGTCCTATCCAAATGCGATGGGACTCGAAAGGACGTCTGTGGGTGAGCTGTTCGACGACCTATCCGCATGTTTATCCTGGGCAGAAGCCGTCCGATAAGATCGTCATTCTCGAAGACACCGATGGCGACGGCAAGGCGGACAAGAGCTCGGTTTTCGCGGACGATCTACACATCCCGCTCAGCTTCGTGTTGGGCAATGGCGGTGTCTATGTATCCGAGGAGCCACATCTCGTTTTTCTGAAAGATACCGATGGCGATGGCAAAGCGGATTTCCGCCGCCGCGTCTTTACTGGATTCGGGACTGAGGATTCGCATCACGCCTTGCACGACTTTACGTGGACGCCCGACGGCGATTTGCTCTTTCGCGAATCGATTTTCCACAACAGCCAAGTGGAGACCGTTTACGGGCCGATCCGCGCGAAGAACAGCGCTTGGTTTCGGTATCGACCATCCAATCACAAGCTTACGACATTCGGAGCGTATCCGAATACCAATCCGTGGGGCGTTACCTTTGACGACTGGGGGAATCACGTGGCTAGTCACCCGATTTTCGCGAGCGCGTTTCATGCGACTAATCCTCCGTATCCGGAGCAGCATCCGAAGGTGTCGGGCATTCCGGCGTACTCGGGTACCTGCGGACACGATTTTGTGGATTTCGAATTCTGGCCGGAAGAGCTGCAAGGCGGATTTATCAAAGCGCGCTACAAACCCAACAATCGCATTGAAATTCACAAGTGGATTGAGCAGGCAGACAGCTTCGTGGAGGAATATCAAAGCGACCTGATTTTCTCGACGAACCTGAGTTTCATTCCGGTCGATGTGCAGTTCGGTCCCCGTGGCGCGCTGTATATTTGCGACTGGTACAATCCGATCAAAGGGCACGCCCAATACTCGCTTCGCGACGAGCGCCGCGATCGCAAGTCCGGTCGCATCTGGCGGATCGTCCCCAAGGGGGCGAAACTGCAAGATCCGCCGCGAATCGACGGGGCGAAGATCGCGGATTTGCTGGAGCTTCTGAAGCGTCCCGAGTACCGTTATCGCTATTGGGCGAAACGAGAATTGCGCGATCGCAACGCGAAGGCCGTTGAAAAGGCTTTGAGCAAATGGGTGGCCAAACTCGATCCCAGCGATTTGCGTTTTCGGCATCATCAATTGGAGGCGGTGTGGATGTATCGAGGTATCGGAGCAGTCAATACGGAGTTGCTTCGCGATTTGCTGACTTGCGAAAACCATCTGGCTCGGGCTGCGGCCACGCGACAATTGCGCTACTGGTCTGGCGAATTTCCGGATGGGCCCGAATTGCTAAGAGCCCGGGCGAACGACGAGAATGGATTGACGCGACTCGAAGCGGCGATCGCTGGAAGCTATGTGGGCACGCCCGCCGCGTTGAACGCTGTGTTGGACGTGACAAAGCATCCAACTGAAGCGCATCTGAAATACGCCGTCGCAACCTCGCTCGGATCGGAAAACCTTTCGCGTCACTGGAAAGGCAAGGAGGCCGACTATCCGGAGTTGACCGCGTTTTTTGAGGATTTCGCTTTGAACTCGAAACGGAAGGCCGGAGCCTCGATCGGTAACGCGGTGGAGGCGTCGTTCGATTCGCAGAAGAATCTGGCGAAAATCGATATCTCCTGCGTTCCGGAGCGTATGCTGTTTACGGTGACCGAGTTCACAGTGAAGGCGGGGCAACCGGTGAGGCTTACCTTGGAGAATCCGACCGCGACGCCGCACAATCTGGTAATCGTCAAACCCGGCGCAGCTGCCGAGGTGGGAATGGCCGGTAATCTGATGGCCGCGAGCACTGATGGATTGGCGAAGCATTTTGTCCCGAATTCGGACAAGGTTTTGTTTCACACGAAACTCCTAAATCCGGATACGAGCGAGACCCTTCGTTTCGTCGCTCCCACAACGCCGGGCGAGTATCCGTACATTTGCAGCTTTCCCGGCCACTGGGTGATCATGCGCGGGGTTATGAAGGTGGAGTAATTATGCTACCCACACCGTCCCGCTTAGCGCATACGCGTTAACTTAAGCTAAAAGCGAGGATTCGCCAAGTGTAGGAGCCTGCTTGCAGGCGATTGTTTCCCCGGGCGATGGTAACGAAATAATCGCCTGCAAGCAGGCTCCTACAATCGAAGTCACTTAAGAGTCTGTCGGACTTAGGCTAATTTTTGAGAAAGCTTGTGAAATTGTGAATTTAAAGACCCTGAGAATTGAATATTTGGTTCTCAGAAGAGCTCTGGGCATAGATATTGAATTCTAAACGATTAGATTTTTTCAGTCCGACAGACTCTTAAGTTGAGGCCTA
The DNA here is from genome assembly GCA_021772595.1 of Opitutales bacterium. GTDB lineage: Bacteria > Verrucomicrobiota > Verrucomicrobiia > Opitutales > Opitutaceae > Pelagisphaera. The sequence continues at coordinate 283 of JAJFLS010000764.1, read as the reverse complement.
TACTCTCATCGGGACGGTTCGCATTGCTCGATAATTGAGAGAAATTCATTCTTGTGGGAAGCTTCGATTATCAGCCGTTCTTGAAATAGCCGACAAGCATCGTTCCCCATACGACCCACCATAATACTAAACTGAAAAAAACTGCTGCTGAGCCCATGTCCTTTGACCGGCCAGAAAGCTCGTGGTACTCGTCGCTGATTCGATCGACGACTGTTTCAATAGCGGAGTTCAGAAGCTCGACGATCAAAACCAGGAAGACTACTCCAATCATCGCGATTCGATC
>JAJFLS010000763.1 GCA_021772595.1 Opitutales bacterium | reverse complement strand
AGCCGGTAGTCGATCCTCGAGGCGAGATCGCTGCGTTTTGCGATTCGACCAATGGCTATTTGCCGCTGATGTGCACGATGAACGTGACTACGGTTTCGGAGCAATTCCGAAAGCTGTTCGAAATGGATCATGATCGATTGAGCCAGGCGATCGAGGCGATACCAGCGGGTTCTGGCGGTTTGGTTCTATTGCCGTATTTCGAAGGTGAGCGTACTCCTTCGATACCGAATGGCTCGGGCGTGTTCGTCGGGTTGAATGCTAAAACGATGGATCCGGGCTACATGGTTCGCGCGGCTATCGAAGGCGTCACGATGGGAATGAATTTCGGATTGAAGCGCTTGAAGGAATTGGGTGTATCGACAAATGAGGTACGTCTAACAGGTGGCGGCTCGCGTAGCGCTGGATGGCGACAGATCATCGCGGACGTTTTTGGCGTGCCGGTTGTGTGCATGCAGGAGGATGAGGGAGCTGCTTTGGGTGGAGCGTTGCAGGCGGCTTGGTGTTTGGGTCGGCAGAGTGATGGAGATTTGACTATCCAGTCCGTGGTGGAAGGCGCGGCGTCGCTGGATGAATCGACTCGCTTGGAGCCGGACGCGACTGCCTCCGCTCGTTATGAAGAGCTTCAGGCGTTCCACACGAGCTTATCAAAATCGATGGAGCCGGTATTCGCCGAACACGCGGCGTTTAAACAATAGCGCGACTAGGAATCTCGCTTCAGAGGGCAGGCTTGTTGTCGCTCTTGAGCATTTGCTCCATTCGTTCGATCGTTGTATCGATGGTCTGGATTCGGGCTCGCATTTTGCAGACAGACGGAACGATCGTCCACGGCGCGTGGGGCTTGTCGGTTTTCTTGATCATCTCGTTGACGGCCTCCGCGTAGTGATCCCAGCGTTCGCGATTGCGCCAGTCTTCGTCGGTGATTTTCCATTTCTTCAGGGGATTATTCTGGCGGGCGTTGAAGCGTTCCAGTTGCGTATCGCGGTCGATGTGCAGCCAGAACTTTATGATGGCTGTGCCGAAATCCGCGAGTTGCTCCTCCATCTCGTTGATCTCCTGGTAGGAGCGCTGCCATTCCTCGTTGGAGCAAAGTCCCTCTACGCGCTCGACCAAAACGCGCCCGTACCAGGATCTATCGAAGATCTCGATTCGGCCGCGTCGGGGAATCTCCTTCCAGAAACGCCAGAGGTAGTGATGGCTCAGCTCCTCTTTGGAGGGGGCTCCGACGGGCGAAACGTGGTAGGCGCGCGGGTCGATCCCTTGGACGAGGCGTTTGATGCAGCCGCCTTTCCCGGCGGCGTCCCATCCGCAGTAGACCATGACGACTGGGATGCCGCTCGAGTGGATTTCGTGGACGAGTTCATTGATCTTCTCTTGGCGGCTCTTGAGCGTTTGCTTGTACTCGGCGCGATCCATGGGCGACTTGAATTTCACTTCCGATAGGAAGTCCTTCCCTTTGTAAGGTATCCAAATTCTCTTTGCGGGGGGCGTGTCCTGATCCGCTTTTTTGCGCGCTATGGCCTTTTCGAGTCGTTTGATGATATTCTGGTATAGCTCTATCGTCGCTTCTTTAACGTCGTGGGTATCGATGGTTTTCCATTTGGCATAGGAGGGGCTGGTCGCTTCGATCATTGCGGCGACGCGTTTCATGTAGGGCTTGTATTGGCGATGGCGTCGCCAGTCTTTGGAGGTCACGCGCCAGGAAGTCTTAGGATTTTCCTCCAGCATTTCGAATCGCATCTCTTGCTCTTTTTTCGGGACGGTTAGGAAGAATTTGATGATTTCCACGCCGTCGTCGTGCAGCTGTTTTTCGAATTCCCTTATGCGCTGCCAGTAATCGTCGAGCTGGTCTTCGCGCAGTCTGTCTTCGGCCCATGCGTCGAGCACGAGGTAGTAGGGCCCGCGATCGTAGAACTGGATTTGCCCGCGAGCGGGAGTATTATTCCAGAAGCGCCAGAGAAACGGATACACGCGGAGCTCTTTGTGGCTGGCGTGCGTGGAGTAGACGTTGTAGGAACGGGCGTCGATCTCCAGAAGGACTTGATTGAGGAGCAATCCTTTTTCGGAAGCGTCGAGTCCTTCTATTACAACGAGAGCGGGAATTTTGAGAGCCCTGGCTTCTCGTTGAACGACTCCCAATCGGATCGCTAGCTCCTTGAGCTGATTCTTCTGATTTTCCTTGGGTTGCTTGGGGTCGGTAGCATCGCTCATTTTCGTTAAGGACTTTGCGTGAGTGTGGGGAAATGCCAAGCGTTGGATTGCGCTTGGCTTGCTAAATCGTTTCGCGTTCTACGCTTTAAATCCGAAGAGCTGATTGGCCTTGATGAATGCGGCGGTTTTTTCCGGGAGCATGTCTTCCCACGATTCGTCGTTATTGGCGATACGGTCGAGGACGTCACGAGAGAAGATTTCCATGAGCGATTCGTCGATGCCTCGGATGTGTTCGATGCACTCGTTTTCAAGGAGGTGCTTGTAGAGATTTACGAGGTTGTTTTCGACTCTCAGGTTTTCGCAAGTGATGAGAAGATCTCCGGCGATGCCGTCTTCGCTTGCCCCGAGGTGGTATTGGTCGCCTTTTCCCGACGACTGCAGTTTCAGAAAGTGGCGATAGGCCTTCTGTTTCATCGGGTAAATGTAGAGCTTAACGTCGTTTCTGAAAAGCCGTCCGAAGCTCTCGAGAATTCCGCCGGGGAGATGGGTGTAGTATTTTTCGTTGAAGAGTTCTAGCAGGTTGTTGATGCCCATAGCCATGCCGACCATCTCTCTGGTGTAGCGGCGAAAGTACCGGATGAGGCGATAGAATTCGAAGTAGTTCGAAATGAGCGTGTAGTTGCCAGTGGTCGCCAAAGAGTCGATACGGTGAAGGAAATCTTCGTAGTCGATTTCGCCGGTTGCCTGGAGGTTGTTCATGGTGATCTCGGCCATGACGATGATATCCGCGTCTCTTAGCTGGGGCTCTTGGATGAACTGGCCGCCGGCGCACTTGAGCATGTCGATGTTGATTTTGGTGACGGGGCGGAAACTGCCGCGCTCCACCAGAACTGCTTTTTTGTAGAGGGCGTCGGCGGCGAGCTCGACCTTGCCTTCGGGATTGAAGATGACCGCTTGCGTGAGCCCTTTGCGCACGAGGTGGAGGTTCATGATCCGGTTGTCTATTCCCTCGAATTCGGCTCCGTCAAACTTGATAAGATCCACTTCGATGCGATTGATGGTAAGATTGTCCATCAGCGATTCGATCAGCTTCTCCGGAGACTCGTGCATGTAGAATGCGCCGTAGATGAGATTCGCGCCTAGAATGCCGATCGCCTGTTGCTGCGCGATATTGTCATCGTCCCACATGCGGGCGTGAATGGTGATATCGTTCGGGGCTTTATCGGGATGGGTTTGAAATCGGATTCCGAGCCAGCCGTGACCGTCGTCGGGCCCCTGATACGATCGGGTCTTTACGGTGTTCGCGTAGGAGAAGAACATCCGGTCGCGTTTGTCGTGGCCCAGGCGCTGTTCGAGCAGATTGTACTCGTGCGCGAGCATGGTGTTGAGCCGATCGGGAGAGACGTAGCGTTTGCTCTTCCCGTAGATCTCGTCGCTAAAAGTCATATCGTAGGCCGATATGGTTTTCGCGATGGTTCCGGCCGCGCTGCCCGCCTGGAAGAAAGCTCGGGCGGTTTCCTGCCCGGCGCCGATCTCGGCGAACGTGCCGTATTTAGAGCCGTCGAGATTTAGGGTAAGCGCTTTGCGATTGGTTGTAAGGAGTTCGTTTGAGGCGGAGTCCGACATGATGGGGTGAATTGAATGGCGAAATCGTCGGTCGATGCAATCTTGCAATCAGACCTATCGTAATGCTTATAAAGCGTTATACGGCACGCAAGCAGTCTCCTACAATATTGTTGATCAAACCAGGGATCCGAATTTTCGTAGGAACCGTTGATTTCGTCTTCTTAACCCCAATCTGATCTACATCAAATGCAGACCTTACTCATCGCTTTTGGAGCGGGCGTCCTTTATCTCGTCGCCTATCACACTTACGGGAAGTTTTTGGCTCGAAAGATCTTCAAGCTAAACCGAGACGCGGAGGTGCCGAGCGTCCAGCTGAACGACAACAAGGATTTCGTGCCCACTGCGAAAATGGTCGTGTTCGGGCATCACTTCACGTCGATCGCAGGAACGGGTCCAATCGTCGGTCCAGCAATCGCGGTGATTTGGGGCTGGGTGCCGGCGTTGCTTTGGGTGCTTTTCGGCTCGATACTGATCGGTGCGGTGCACGATTTCGGGTCACTGGTGGTGTCGATGAGAAATCGCGGTCAGACGGTGGGCGAGATTTCCGGACGGAAGCTCAATCCGCGGGTCCGGCTGCTGTTTCTCCTGATTCTATTTATGGCGCTGACGATCGTGCT
>JAJFLS010000762.1 GCA_021772595.1 Opitutales bacterium | reverse complement strand
AACCGGCAAGAACTATCTGCTCTACGTCCTGACGATTATCGCCGGCGGAACAATGGCCCATTCGCTCGTCCCCCCCACTCCGGGCCCACTATTCGTCGCGGCGGAAATGGGGATCGACATCGGCGTCATGATGATTGGCGGAATCTGCGTCGGACTTATCACCGTAAGCTCCGGCTATCTGTGGGCTCTTTACGCCAACAGTCGCTGGGAAATCCCTTTGCGCCCATCCGAAGAACTCAGCGAAAAAGAGCTCGAAGAGATCGCCCACCGAGACGAGTCGCATCTCCCCGGGCTGACTATTTCGCTGCTTCCAATCCTTCTTCCGGTCGTTCTCATGGGCGGAGCGACCGCGATGTCGATGATGATGAGCAACGCCGAGAATCCGTCCAATTTCATGACATCGCTTCATTCCGTCATTAGCGTTCTCGGCAACAAGAATATCGCCATGACGATCGCGGCCATTTTCGCGATGGTCCTACTTCTACGATCAACGGTTTCAAACACACCGATTAAAGACAACGTCCAGTCCGCTCTCTCCAGCGGCGGTATCATAATTCTCATTACCGCAGCGGGAGGCACCTTCGGGCATGTGTTGCGTCAAACCGGTATCGCCTTCACTATTCAGGATCTCATGCCCGCCGCGCAATCCGCGCTCATTCCGCTAGGATTTTTCATCTGCATGCTCATCCGAACGGCTCAAGGTTCGTCGACCGTAGCGATGATCACGGCCATCGGAATCATTGCTCCGATCATCGCCGCTCAAGAGCTCAGTTACCACCCGCTCTACATAGCGCTCGCCATTGGTTGCGGATCGAAACCGATCAGCTGGATGAACGATTCCGGATTCTGGGTGATCTCAAAAATGAGCGGATTGACCGAAAAGGAAATGCTCAAGACCAACACCATCATGGGCCTCATCATGGGAACCACCGGACTGATCGTCTGCATGATTGGGGCTGCGATTCTGCCGTTAAACTAGATCAGGTGAATCGCAATTGCCACCGCAACGAGTTCGGGACGGCGCCCGAACCCTACCCTTGAATTTCTATAATTGGTAGCGTCCGGGCGCCGCCCCGGAAGAAAGACGATTTTCGCCAAAATTGGCCCGCGATTGGCGGAAGAGAAACGAGATGCGTGAACCTCATTGAATTACTGGATTCGATTTAGGCGATTTGAATTAACAGGATACGCTTCGCTACATGATGCCTCCTACGTTGGCAGCTTGATGAGTTTCCTAGTGAATCATCAAGTTGTCCCGCCCCGGCGGGTCATCATGTAGCGGCTCAGCCGCGTATCCTGTTAAAAAACACATTTATCAATGAGTCATCTCAGGCGGGACTTTAAAACGCACCCGGCTCCTACACCTTGCCAATATTTCGCTTAACATTCTCCGACTTGTTCGGTATCCGTTGAGCATGTTTTCTAAATCCATACCGATCTTTCTAGCCACCCTATTCGTCGCTACCCTAGTCGCTCAGGATTCCACGAATTTCCCGTCGATCGGGAGTGTTCTTCGTTTCGACCCGAGCATGGACGCGCTCGTCGCCAAAGATGCCCAGATCGAAGTCCTCTCGTCCGGCTTCGCTTGGGGGGAAGGTCCCGTCTGGAGCCAAGAAGGAAATTTCCTCCTGTTCTCAGATGTCCACCGGAATCGCGTTTTCAAATGGACCGAGGGAGTCGGCGCCGAGATATTTCTCGAGCCTTCCGGGTTCACGGGAATCGGCCACTACAGCACGGGCCTCGGAAGCAACGGCTTGGCTTTCGACGGCCAAGGAAGACTGGTTTCCTGCGAGCATGGCGACCGCAGGCTTTCCGTCATGAAATTCAACGAAGGCAAACGCACATTGACTGACAATTACCAAGGCAAGCGCTTCAACAGCCCCAACGATCTAGCCATCAGCAAAACGGGTAACATCTACTTCACCGACCCGATTTACGGCTTGCCGCAAAGATGGGACGACCCGACCCGGGAACTCGATTTCGCAGGAGTCTATCTTTTGGATACAAGCGGCGAAGTGACACTTCTCACAAAGGAACTTAGGTATCCAAACGGCGTCGAGCTTTCTCACGACGAGAAGACTCTGTACGTCGCCCAGTCCGATCCGGACAATCCCATCGTGATGGCGTATCCATTGAAAATAGACGGCAGCATCGGCAAAGGAAAACTTTTCTTCGACGCGAAGCCGCATGCCAAGCTAGGCCAAGGCAATCCCGACGGACTCAAAGTCGACCAGCAAGGCAACGTTTGGGTAACCGGATTGAGTGGCGTGATGGTGGTCAACCCCAAAGGAAAGCTGATCGGTCACATCTCGACCGGCGAACGCACCGCCAACTGCGCCTGGGGCGAAGACGGATCGGTCCTCTACATTACCGCCGACATGTACCTCTGCCGCATCCAGACGAAAGTCAAAGGCCGCGGATTTTAAGGGAGTTTTTAATAGATCGGTATTTGGTAGGGACCGACTGCCAGGCGGTCCGCATTGCCTAATCAATACTCAACCAATGCGAATTGCCGCAAGCAATTCAACTCCAGCCAACCACTTAATGAAACTTTGCTCCACTCTCCTACTCGCCGTTTTTTCGATTGCGAACTTCGCCCTAGCTCAAAGCTGGCCTCAAGGCTCAGGTCCCAATGGCGATTTCGTGTTGAATTCAAACGATTCGCCCATTCAGTGGAGCGTCGTTCGCAATCAGAATATCGCTTGGAAAACCGAGCTTCCCGAACTGGGACAGAGCTCTATCGTGACTTGGGGAGACAAACTTTTCTTCACGATCAACCAACCCGTTGACGACGATGCCAAACTCGGCACAGACATCGTTGCGTATTGCTGCAGCGCTCGCGACGGCTCGGTTTTGTGGACACGCAAAATCTCAGGCAAGTATCCACTGAAGATCGCCAGCAGCTTTGGCGATAGTTCCGGGCCGCCCCCTGTGACCGATGGCAGGCGCGTCTGCTTCTTCAATTCTGGCGGAGCAATCGAGGCCTTCGACCTAAGCGGGAAACACCTCTGGCGGCGCGAGGCCATCATTTCCAATCGCTCGCATCCCATTATTTCCGGAACGGCGATTATCTATACGCAAATCAACTCGCTTCCCGACGAAAAAGGTGGCTATCCCAATCCGAAAGGAACTCCGCCCTTGAGCGCGTGGACCCAACTGCAGGCCATCGACATTCAAACCGGCAAAGCGCTTTGGGCCACCAAATGCGGCGCCAATATGGGCAGCATACCGCTTCTCGTCGAACTGCGCGACGGGCGCTCGGCCTTGCTAGTGGGCCGAGGCGGCGGACACGCTCCACCGGAAAAACCTATCGGGATCTCCTTGGTCGATGCCACGGATGGATCTGAGATCTGGAACCTGCCGATCGAGAATTTCAATAGCACGATGACCAAACCGATCCACAACGGACAGGCGCTCATCTTTCACGATGAAGCCCATTCATGGATTGATCTGAAAACCGGAACCATCACTCGCAAAGTATCGATCATTAAGGACGTAGCGATCGTCAAACGCTCAGGCGAAAGCTGGAACCGATCCATCGGAAGCATCGTACCCTCCAAGAATCCTCGGGAGATCACTCAGCAATCGAATCTCCTCGTTGGCGACTATCACTACTTCCGCAGTTACACTCAAAACTATCTCGGTCGCGTAAATGTGAATACAGGAATAGTAGAATATCTTCAATTACCCGTCAGCATGTTACGAGCAGAGGGACAAGCGGACCGTTTCATTTGGGACGGAAACGACTCCAATGAAAAACAAGAGAAAGCCTTCAACGTCCCGACGAAGCCCAGCTTTTGGACATTCAAGATGAACAGCATGGTCAATTCCCGCGGATTCCAAGTCATGGGTGACATTCGCTCGCAAGGAAATGGCTGGGGACATGTCGCAGCGCCCATCCCGACCGCAGTTGGCAAGGTTCTCTACATTCCCGTCATGAACGGACTCGTCTACGTCATCGATTGGAACGCGAAGCGACTTGATGAAAACGCGTTGCTGTCCATCAACGACCTCGGCCCGCTCGGCGACGCCTGGACACGCAGCAGTATCACCTACTCGAACGGAAAACACTTCGCCCGCACAATCCGAGAATTGATCTGTATCCAAGAATAGGAACAACATCAATCGGGAGCCGAAGTTTCGATGCATTCACGAAACTTGCTTCGGCTTTGGTAGGGAGGACCGGCTCGGTCCTCCGTTATTGACCCACGATTCGGAGGACCGAGCCGGTCCTCCCTACTATCAAAAACGCTTCGTTAGCAACCCCAACTGCGGAATCTAAGTTCAGCAACCATCAAGAAAGGCGCAAAAAAACGACGCAGCCCTAAGACTGCGCCGCACAACTATCACATCTAACAGATACCGTTCGGGATGCGAACGTATCTTCAACAATCTAGAACCTAAACGTTGCCATCAATCGAATATCTCGGCTTTGAGGCAATATGAATTTGAATACGTCGTAGCCGCCATCCGTGCGGGCCGCATCATCCAAGCGAGTTACCTTAAGCTCATCCTCGTCGAGGATATTCTTGATGTTCAACTGGAGATCCAAAGTGAAATCGTCGTATTCCTTGGTCCATCCAAACACCGCATCGAAGAAGGCGGTATCGTTGAATTCCAAAAGACCCAACGAAGAATTCGCTTGAGGCCAAATCGCGCCACTAGCATAGCGTGCGCCGCCTCCAACTCGGAAGTTCTTCATAGCTCCTTCGCGAAAGGTATAGTTCGTAAACAGGCTGACCTTGTCATGACGCTGGCCAGGAGCCGGTCCTCCCGCAAGGCCCTGTACCGCGGTACCCGCTGTTTCAATAGCGGCGATCGCGTCACCTACAGTATCGCCATCCTCTAAATCCATGTTGTTGCCAAATCCGCTAGCATCCAGCAGGGGTTCGTTCGCAAATTGCTGGAAATAGGACTTGCCCGTAGAACCTTCCCACCAGCCGGTGAACTCAGGCATACTGGATCCTAATGACGCATTCGTATAGGAGTAATTGAAGATGGCCCGCCAGCTATCCGTTAAGTTGCCAACCATAGTAAATTCATACCCTTCAGATGCTTCGGATTTTGTAATGACCTCGGCAGTGATGTCCTGATTGTCTATAATCGACGAGTCGATCAATACCATCTCGTTCAAACGGCTGTAAAGCGTGTGGATACCGCCGATCGCATTCCCATTTACCCATGACGGAAAGGAACTAACGTTATTGGAAGATGTTTCAAAATAGGCCGCCTTGAGAAAGACTTTTCCTTCAAGCAAATCTAAGCTAATTCCATAGTCTTCGGTCTCGCCGTTGGGTATGGGATTGATGCCGCCCTGCTCGCCAGCGTCTCCAAAGATATCCTTGTCGGAAAAGTCCGATATTCCGGAATTCGTGGATGTATTATAAATGAGAGAAAAATTTTCATTCACATGATATACCGCTCCGTAACTTTCCGTATCTCCAACGAACTCCTGGACGAGAGCGCCGGCCTCATTCACGATATCTCGTTGGTTGTTGAACGTGTTACGAAGCCCGTTTCCAGCTGGGGAAAATAGATAGAAATCATCTTCGCGAATCCCGTAAGTTACGATCAGCTTGTTATTGAGAAAGAAGCTTTGACCGGCGAACATCTTAGCATCGATACTCGACTTCTCGCCTTTCACTCGATTGGTCGCCCAATCAGCTGTGAGAGTCTTTTGAACATCCGGACTGATCCCGGGCAGTTGACTCGAATACCATAGTTCTCCGAAAGGAACTGTTGTCGTAATGTTCCCGGCTTCTCCGCTCCAATTGTTAGTGAAACCGACTCCAGGGAACGTCCCAACCCGCCAATCAGAGACATCGCCCGGAGTGTCCAGATAGTGTCTCAAGTAGACGCGGTTGTTGCCATTCTCGGGGGTCCGGTTAAACGGTCCGCCAAAAGGTTTGCCGCTGCTGTCGCCGATTCCCCAATTGTCGGTGTCATTCCACACCATCATTTGCGATAGGCGGCGCAAGGGCACGCGATCCCGACTTTGAACCATGGCCGCTAGCCGATGAGTACCCATCCAACCATCGGTCTTGATCTCGTGCGAAACAGTCCCTCTTATGTAGTCGTCCGTAGAATACCGGAAATCGCGTTCCAATTGAGTTTCGAAAAACAGCTTTCCCTCATTCGGGTTTGACGACCCGTCGGCTAAGGTGGGATTGGGATCGCCTTGCAAATCGACCGCGCCGCCCATGCGATGGCTAAAGCGGTCCGTTTCGTATTTCGCCCAGGCCAGTTCGACATACGTGTTCTCTCCAAACCGCTGGGTCAAATTGGCTGACATATTGCGGAGGTCTCGAGCACCACGCATTGTTACGGGACCGGAAAGCGAAGCGTTAATCGGTACGATCAAAGATCCTCCACCCGCTGAGTCGGTTAGGACATTGTTCTCGTAAGTGAAGTGATTATCGATCGCGCTAGGAACGTCGGTTCTTGCACCACCCGAGTGATTGGCAACCGCGCCCGAGCCATTATCGATGTAAACCAATCTTCTGTTAAACGAGCCGGAAACTCCTTGATCGGCGCCGACCCCAGCGCCGACAGAAGGTCGCCCGTTGGCGAGCCAAACCGAAGCCCGGTTCTGAGGGCCGAATGGCTGCGTGGGCGCATCCATTACATCGCCATATTCATACTCGAAATTGATCGTCGTATTCTCAAACGGCGTGTATTGAACCGCCGCGTGCCAACGATCGTCGCGACGAGACACCCATGGGCGGTCGTTTTCACCGTTTTCATTGTGCAGCAGATTCACCCGAATCGCCAGTTTGTCCTCCAGCAATACCTTGTTGTAATCCAAGTGCGTGCGGAATCTATCTGCGTCTCCCACCGTCAAGCTGAATGTAGTCGCGTCTCGGCCCATGATCGGGTGCTTGGTCGAGGTGTTTATGAGGCCACCCGCTTTGGCAATACCGAAGAGGATCGAATTCGGCCCACGTGACTCGTCGATACGCTCAACATTGTAAGTGTCTTGATCGATACTGTAGGCGAAATAATTTCGCGACAAGTCCGCATCCAATCCGCGAATACGGTAGCGCGCGTCAAATGCCGTTAACTGGTTGGCTCCAAAGCTTCCATCATCTTGAGACAATTCCGGAGTCATATTCACCGAATAGCCGAGAGTGTCCTCTACGCTATCCGCCGCGATGTCGGATATAAATTCGCTCGTGTATACAGATAATGGAGCGGGAGTATCTTTCAACCGACTGTTCAGTCGACTGCCGGCTAGAGTGTTTTGGGCCGCGTAGCCTACGTCTTTCGAATTATCCACGCTAAAGGGGGATAGCTCGTAAACGTCCTCGTCATTCTGTGCTTGAATCGCGGGAATAGTAAGCGCGATTAGGCACGATATCAGTGTTACCGTAGTTTTGTTCGATTTCATGTGGTTTGATGGGTGCTATTGTAGAAATCCCCTAGCAGCTTGAGCTGTTCAGGAAGGGTAGTTATTTAAAACGTATGAAGGCGCTAAAAAGCCCGAAAACATTCCCTTGGTTCATCGGGGTCTAAGTAAGTGAATAGACACAAAGAAACACCTACAACTCACAGCCTCAATGGCTTTGAACTGTTACAAGTACCATCATCCTAACAGCCGGCTGAATTCAGCGAACAAGTTGTCTTAGGTACTGCTCAATAGGTGGAAAAAATTCGGGGCGGCGCCCGAACGCTACCTATATGAAGGATATTTTCGGGGTAGTGAACGGGCGCCGTCCCGTTCCAACGATTAGGCGAACTGACCTATTAATCAGTCTATTAGCGCGCATCCCCGAAATAACTCTTTGCTGGTTCGGAAGACACTACCTACCGCACGTCTTCCCAGAGGGATCGCGTCTGGTATCCGCTTCGAACGCGGAATGAACCAATCTTGCGCGACAACTCCGCCTTTTTCGCGGCGTGTTGCGGGTCGTCCCAGAGATTGACTTCTTCTGCCGGATCGTTGACCAAATCGAACAACTGCCCAAACGGCTCGTCGAGAAACTCCACGAGCTTCCAGTCTTTGGTCCGGATCATTGTAACAAAATCTACAGTTCGGAGAAGACCGTCCCGACCATGCTCTGCGATCACGAAAGGCCTTCCTTCGAACGCGTCGCCTGCCAGCGCAGGTATCAGCGTTTCCGCTTCCATCCATTCAGGCTTTTCAACCTCAGCAAGATCCAGAATCGTCGGACCGATATCCATTAGCTGACAAAGCCCATCCACAGTTCTCCCGCCTTTGAATCGGCTAGGCGACCAGGCGACAAGCGGCACGCGCGTGATGCAATCGTACATCGTCCATTTCTGGATATGGCCGTGCTCCCCCAAGGCTTCTCCATGGTCGCTGGTGAAAAGCACCACGGAATTATCAAGATAGCCGCCCTTCTCGAGCGACTCCAGAATCTCGCCGACTTTCTCGTCAATCATCGATACGTTCGCCAAATAGTATTCCCAAAGACGCTGCAGCTGCTCCTCACTCGGGTCGTCCAGATGAACGACAGAATCGTGGTCCACCTCCATATTGTGCTCGCGCAGTTTTTGAAACGCATCCGGCTGGCCGTCGATGTCTTCTCGTTTGATTTTCGGCAGCGGTAGCTTTTTGCCTTTGTATTTCTCGATGAAACGATCCGTCGGATCAAAAGGCGGATGCGGCCCCGGAAAACCGATTTCCATAAATAGAGGTCCGTCCGGCTTCGGCTTCGAATCCAGCCACCAAGTGGCGGTATTGCCTACAAACATGTCGGACTGCATATCTTCCGGCAACTCCCACTTGAAGGCTCCCATGCGCTCGGCATAGTCGGGACGCAGACGATAAAGCTCGCGCTGTTGTTTCACCAAACCACGAGCGTGCAGGGCCTTGTCCCATTCGTCGTAGTAATAGCGTTCCTCCAAATACCGGTCCTTGTTCTCGACCACGTAACGCTCGTGGAAACCGAGCTTCGTTTCCATCGGCATCGTGTGCATCTTGCCCACGTTCACACAGTAGTATCCAGAATCCGACAGGTCCGAAACCCAGGATTTCTTCCAGCTATCGGCGTTTTTCAATATGCCCGTCGTATGAGGATAGGTGCCCGTGAAAAGGCTCGCCCGAGACGGAGCGCAAGACGGCGCCGTGATATGGCACTGGCTAAACGTCACGCCTTCGTTGAACAGGCGATCCAGATTGGGCGTATCCATATACTCATACCCCAAGGCGCGAATAGTTTCGTACCGTTGCTGGTCGGTTATGATGAGGATGATGTTTGGGCGTTCGTCTTGAGACATGTTCGTAAATTCGATTCTGTGTGAAGGTTATACGCGATTCAATCGGCCCCACGATTAGCGAATTCTCTCTCATCGCAAGCACAGAGTCCGGGACATTCGAAGGATGACCAAATGTAGGAGCCTGCCTGCAGGCGATAATCGCTTCGTTGCCAATCGCCTGCAAGCAGGCTCCTACATTCGAGACGAATACTAAAACGCGCAAACCTGCTCGCTCCCCAAATCCACCGCGAATGCCGTTTGGTCGAACGCCTGCTTCATCAACTCGAATCGCTTTTCAGCGTAGTCCGGGTTGTCCCAGAGATTCTCGAATTCGTCCGGATCTTTCTCCAAATCGAAAAGCTCGCCGAATTCGTGACCGTGATAAACCGCCAGCTTGTACCGATCCGTTCGGATCATCGTAGCGAAGCTCCCCTCCCAATCCTCTCGTTTTGGAGCGAGCAAGCTCAGAGCTTGATAAAACTCGCATCGCACGAATTGACGGTGCTGATCTAAATCTCCTTCGAGCATTTTCCTCAGCGACCGGCCAACCATGTCTTTCGGAATCGTGACGCCCGCGTAGTCGAGCAAAGTCGGCGCGATATCGGTCAACTCGACCAACGCTTCCTTCCGTTTGCCCTCTTGGATGAAACCGGGCCACGAAATTATCAGCGGCACATGGACCAATCCCTCGTAGAAGCGGCAGCCCTTCGAGATCAATCCGTGATCGCCGAGCATTTCACCGTGATCGCTCGTGAAAATGACGATCGTGTTTTCGCGCTGACCCGTACGCTCGAGAGATTCGAGCAAGCGGCCGACATGATCGTCGATCTGCTCGATCATCGCGTAGTACGCGGCAATCTTCTCTTTCGCCTGGAATTCCTCCGGACGGCGGCCAACGCTCATGAAGTCCAGGGCCTTCAATTTCGCTTGGGCTTCCAGATCGCTTTCGCGGAAAAGCGGATCCGGCATCGCATCCGGATCGTAGCGTTCGAGGTACGACTTGGGCGGGTCCCAAGGCAAGTGCGGGTCGAAAATATTGACGCTCATCAGCCACGGCTTTTCCCAGTCGGTCTCCATGAACTCGATTGCTTGGTCCGCGCAAAATTTCGTCTGATGCAGCTCGGGCTCCATGTACCCCGTTTCTTGGTACAACTCTCCCAAGTTTCCCCCTTTCTCTTTCACCCAATCCGCATAGGCGTGCCCTTCCGGCCAAATATCGAGATTGGAATGCGACCAATGGAAAACCGTATACCCGTCATCCTCTGGCCTCGGCTCGACGCGTCCATGGCAGCCCGCCAAATGCAGCTTGCCCGCCAGCCCGCAACAGTATCCGGAATCCGACAACAGCTTGGTCACGAGCGGCGCCGCCTCCGACCAACGATCGTTTCCGTTGCTGCAGCCATGCACCGTACTCGCGTACTTTCCCGTCAGAAAACTCGCGCGGCTCGGCGTGCAAATCGGGCTTTGGCAAAACGTGTTCAGAAAAGTCGTCCCTTCCTTCGCGATTCGATCGATATTCGGAGTGCGAATATGCTCGTTTCCCAGACAAGCGATCGTGTCCCAGCGCTGCTGGTCCGTGCAAATCCAGAGCACGTTCGGGCGCCGATCATCCTGATTCGAGCGCGGGTTTGATGATTCTGAATTCATGAGGGGCTATTTTCGGAACGGGTCGGATTTTTGATCTGCGAGCTAAGCTGCCAAACCGTTTTCAGAACAAGCTCGCGGCTCGCCCGCGCACTGTCCACCCGCAAATCAAACGGCAAGAGGTTTGACAGGGTCAATTCATCGGGAATGATACAAGTATCAAAAATGGCCAAGATCCAAGCAGTCAGCGTTCGCGACATCGCTCTTAAGGCAGGCTATTCCCCGATGACGGTTTCGCGCGCCCTCCGCAACAGCCCGAAGGTTAATTCGGAGACCAGATTAAAAATTCAGGCGACCGCCGACCGTCTCGGCTATCGGCAAAACCCTCTCGTTTCCGCGAATATGGCGGGGATTCGCGCCCGCAAATCAATCACCTATCAGGCTACTATCGGAATCGTTCATGAAACGCCCGTCGGCGGAGAATGGGTCGGCTCTCAGAAAATCATCGCCGCCGCGATACGCAGAGCGGAGGAACGCGGTTTCACCGTGGATTTTTTCGATCTCGCGGATTCCAACGTCTCAACAAACGATCTCGGGAGATTGCTGCGAAGTCGTGGAATCCAAGGTGTCATTCAAACCCCCATGTTACGCGACTTTCGCGAATACCCCATCGATTTCTCAGAACTAACCGTCGTCGTCTGCAACTCTGGCACTCTCCCCCAAAAATTCCACCGCGTCTGCCACGACCACTACGGAAACATGGATATGCTTCTAAAGCGTATCCACGAACTTGGGTACAAGCGTATCGGCTTATTGATCACCAAAGAGTTGGACAGTCACTTGAATCACCTTTCCACCTCCCGATACCTGGCTTTTCAACAGACGGAAAAACTTCCGAGACTTCCCATCTTCATGCCAGGTCGCCGAGAGGACTATCGAGCGGAAGACTTTCAGAAGTGGTTCGAAAAAAATCGTCCCGAAATTGTCATTACAACCTGCGAACCGATCTTCAGGAACGGCTTCTTTGAAGACGCGGGCTTGGAGATTCCACGAGATTTGGCTGTCGTTAAGGTCAACATAAACCGAAATACTAAAAACGTCAGCGGCATCGACGAAGAATCAGAGAACGTCGGAATCACCGCCATCGACATTCTCGCTCAGCTCCTGTTTCAAAACGAGCAAGGCCTCCCTCAAAAGCCAATCTCCGCCCTCGTTCCCGGAAAATGGGTAGAAGCCGGAACCGCCCCAAAACGCGAGGCAGGCTAATAGATCAATGTAGGAGCGGGTCTATCCCGAGATTTAGTCGACCAACAATATAGGAAATGAGAGAAATCGCGTGATAAACCCGCTCCTACAAACTGGCGACTGTGCAAA
>JAJFLS010000761.1 GCA_021772595.1 Opitutales bacterium | reverse complement strand
AAAACCTGTGGGGGTTTCTCTTGCTACGCCCGCTTACCCAGCTATAACTCTTCTTGCGCGGTCTTCGAACGCCAAGCCCCTACATCACCTCCTCAGCCTTCGGCGTAAAAAGAAATCCACGACGCGCCTAGGAAGGTACTTCGCTACAATCGTATTCGCCAATTTTCCTTTCGTCACGATGTAGCTCAGTTTCGCTCGCTTGCTGACGACGATCTTATGGATCAGCTTTGAAATAACTTTGGCAGGCAACGCATCCTTTTCGGCCTCTTCGATAATGCGCCTCGCGCTACGAGCCATTGGTCCGTAGTCGCTGTCAAAATACTGATCCATGCTGTCGGTGTTCTTTACCCACAAGTCAGATTGTATCGGTCCAGGCTGTATTGAAACAACCTGAATACCGTACATCATCAATTCGCGACGATACACTTCTCCCAAACTTTCCAGCGCATGCTTCGCCACGCAATATGCTCCACTCATAGGAGTATTGAATATTCCGGAGATCGAGCTGATGTTGATAATCTTTCCAGGTTTTCCCGCGAAAGACTTATCCGCTCCAAGCAATGGCAGAAAAGCATTGGTCACATTTCGAACTCCAAACAGGTTGACTTCGATCTGCTGCCGGAACGTCTCATCGCTCAGCAAAGCCATCGGGCCTCCTTGCGCATAACCCGCGTTGTTCACCAGCGCCGTTAACGCGCTTCCGCTCAATTTTTGCTCAACGTTTTCCTTGGCGCGATTGACTTGCTCAAGATCGGTCACATCGAATTTCAGGCAAGTGAAGTTCTTCGGAAACGCTTTCTCAAGTCGTTCCTGATCGCTGTCTTTACGAACACTGCCAAACACATGATAGCCTAGCCCAACAAGATATCGGACGGCATCATAGCCGATACCTGTGGATACTCCAGTGACCAAGATACTTTTCATAATTACAACACTCTATCCAAAGTCGCTATAAACGAAGAGTCCGTCTGACGAACAATGTTCTTGTAATCTTCATTTTGAAACAAGTGTTCGAGTTCATCGAACGATTCAGCTTCCAGAACAATCACACCATCCATCAGGCAAGGCACTTGCTCGCTGGATTCTTGATCATCACCGGAAAACAGCAAAGACGAAATCCGGCCCGCATAATGAATAGCTATATCCTTATCCACCAGAACCTTCTTAACTCTTCCCGTTATGTCGGTTTCGGATCGATAATGATGAATCGTATAAGCGCTCGTCTCACGATCGCCTCCGGTAGCGACTTTCAGTTCCGCGCATTGCGTAAATCCGAACGTGAACTCCTTAACTGCGAGCAGACGAAAAACGCTCGCCAACTTGAAGTAAAGGCTCTCAAGCATATCCTTAAATCGAATCGCGCTAGGATAATTGACGATAAGCAAGACGTCGCGCCTATGCTCATCATCGCCGGCTAATATTTTTCGGAGGTGGGCTTTGAACAAAGGCTTACCGCCGATCTTCTTTACCGAACTCGACGCGATCAGGTTATAGAAGTTGTACAACCAAAGAAATCGGGCATTGAACCAATTGATGGCATAGACTGGATCGCTCAATGGTACGTTCTTGTCAATCGATTTTATATAGACGCAAGATTTTTTCGTTATCTTCGCCCGCAATACTTCACCGCCATCGTTAGTAAACGTCATTGGCGATGCCCTTTACCATCTTCAGCATTGATCTTTTCCACCCTGATCGATTGACCGGAAAACGCGGCGTTACCGGTGAGTGGGTCCACTTGCGTGTGATCCGTTATATCGTTCACACTTACTCCGGGATTAGCTTCAGCATTCGGAACCTTCGTCCCTTCTCGCGTATGCCCAAAACCATGGGGGATACTTACAACCCCAGTCATCATTGCGTCTGTTATTTCCACAGGAATAGCGATTTCGCCGACTCGGGAAATAACGTTAACCAATTCGCCATCATCAATCTCCAAGCGTCTGGCATCATCCGGATTCATCATCGCCGTGCATCGAACATGCTTGTTCGAGCTGAGCGCTTTAACTTGGTGCATCCAAGAATTGTTCGTGCTGACATGCCGGCGACCGATTAACTGAAAATCATGCTTGCATGCTCGCTCATTCGACTCGCCAATCAATTGCGGAAACTCCTCGTTCGCCACTTCAGCCAGCCGGTCCAGAAAGACGCTCGGCGCGATATTGATTTTCTTATCTACCGTTATGAGACACTCCGGTATGCGTGGTTTCAAAGGACCCAGGTCGATGCCATGTTTGGACGCGATTACCTTCTTCAGACTCAATCCGTTAAACCAACGCTTCGGGCTACTCAACTTCCCATAAGGGCCGAGCATAAGACCCAAATTTATTATTCGGCGAGGCGTCATGAATCGATCGAAAAGGCTGAGACCTTTCTCGCTTAGTCGGCTCGATAACTCTTTTAGAATTTGCCAATCGTAAGGCCGTCCTTTGCCGGGCGAAAACAGCGCTTCGGAAAATTTGGCGTTATTGCTTACCGAAATGGCGTTGAATATCAGATCGTAATGATCAATCTCCAAGCCGCTTGGCGTCGGCAAAATGAGATCAGCATGCCGCGTTGTTTCATTGATGTAGTTGTCGATCGAGACCATGAACTCGACCTTCTGCAGGGCCTGATCGAGTCGCTTCCCGTTAGGCGATGACAAGACAGGATTGCCGCAAATGCTGACGAACGCTTTTACTTGTCCCTCGCCATTCGCCAGAAGCTCGTCCGTCATCCCCGACACAGGAAGCTCTCCCGCGAATTCCTTGAGACCGCTCGCCCGACCGCTCCAGCGACCGAAAATGTCGCGTTGCTTCTTATTCCGCACGAGTTCGATGGCGGGAGAAGGAAACATCATGCCGCCCGGAGTATCGAAATTCCCTGTGGCAATATTGATCGTATTGATCAACCAATGACACAGTCCTCCATGCGATTGAGTCGACAATCCCATTCGACCGTATAGCACGGCTTTCTCGTGACTGGTAAACTCCTCGACTAATCGCTCGATTGCCGATTCCTCGATATCGATTATTGGAGCAATTTTGGCCGGAGTGAAATCCTTCACCAACGCCACCAATTTCTCGAAACCGTCTATGTGTTTTTCGAGCTCCCCGAGTATTGTCTTTTCGTCCCGAAAAATGACGTGCAACAATGCCAGTAAAAGATAGACGTCCGTTCCGGGTTTGATGAAATGATGCTCCGATGCGATCTTCGCCGTTTCTGTCACACGCGGATCGATGACGACAAATTTACCACCTCGCTTCTCGATATTCCTGAGCCGCTTGCTCACACCTGCCGAGGTCATGATGCTGCCATTGCTCGCCATTGGATTAGCGCCCATGACGATCATGTAATCCGTTCGATCGATGTCCGGGACTGGTATTCTCATTTCGTGACCAAACATGAAATGACCAGCGAAATGATGCGGCAACTGGTCCATGCTTGTCGCGGAGTAGACGTTTTTCGATCCAATCGATTTGGCGAATGTCTTCGCGAAAAGCAGCATCCCTAAATTGTGGACGATTGGATTTCCGAGATAGCTAGCGATCGAATCAGCGCCATTCTCGGACCGGATCGCCTTTATATTTCCTTCAACAGTATCGTAGGCTTCCTTCCAAGAAATATCCTGCCAGTCATCGCCCACCTTCTTGACGGGCTGCCGCAGTTTGCTCGGGTCATAATGCAATGGCCCAAGAGCCGGAGCTTTCGGACACATGCTCCCTTTGCTGAATGGATCGTCCTTATCGGGCCTAACCTTTATTTTCTTATTTTCATCTTCGGCGGTTGGATCATGCGAAACTACGACGCCGCACATGGCTTCGCAATAATTGCATACGCGGAAATGCGGTTGAGCTGACATCTATTTCGCTCTGGCGCCAATCAGCCCTCAAATGCAGCTTCAGAATGGTTCGTCTTTTTCCAGCCGTAAAAGGTAGCCGCGATGAGCAATGCGAACCCTAAAGAAAAATAACACATGGGTATTCCGCCTTCAGTTTTGGGGCAAACATCTACGCCAAAGACCTCAGCCACCGAACCAATAGCAGCCAATAGAAAAACAGGAATCCAACCTATATAGAAAAGTAGATACTTCCTGAATACGCACGAAAGGGCTATGAGGAAATAGCCGATCATCACGACATAACAAGCCGGAACCACTCCCATCATCGGACATTTCTCGTCAGTAGTCAGCGTATCGTAGCTTACTGGGATCACCGCCACCAAAGCAATCAGCGAGAGTATGATAGTCGCGGAAAAGTAGAGTTTGTTTCGTAATAATTGAGGAGCCATATTGATCAGTATATTGTTCGATCACGTTCTAATTGATCGCGCCAAATTGCTAAAGGGGAACGCGAAGAACGCAACCACCTAACGATTGGCGCTTTAAGTTGATTTAGAAAGCGACTAACAAAGTTCCCGATAGATCGATTCTCCCGTAGCTCAGTGCTTCAGCCTGAGCCATCAACCCTACTCTGCTCAGGCTGAAGCACTGAGCTACTGTCCAGAACAGCTCCTACCCTATCAATTTCAACGCCGATTCCACCTTCGCGTTCTCATGAACGATCGCTTTCAAGGCCGCCGCAACCGCCGGAGGATTCGCGTGCTGCCAGACATTGCGTCCCACCGCGACGCCGCTCGCTCCCGCATCCATCGCGTTCCGCACCATCGCAAACAACGCCTCGTCATCTCCCATCGCCGCGCCTCCGAGCACAATGACGGGCACTAAGGCCCCATCGACGATCACCTTGAAATCATCCACACTGCCGCCAGTCGGAAAAGCCGTTTTCACGATATCCGCTCCCAATTCCGCAGCCAGCCTGACTGCAAAGCCAATGTTTTCGACTGTGTAGTCCTCGGGCCGACCGATGCTAAAAGGCAGCGATTCAAGAATCACCGGAATGCCGCATTCCCTGCCCTCGCTGATCACCGCCGCGCATTCACGAAAATTGTCTGCCTCACGCGGATGATGAAGGTAGCACATGTTCATCATCGCGTGCGCCCCAACTGCCTCCGCATCTTCTGCAGTAAACAAGCGATAGGATCCGTCGTCCGGGTTTCCCGGATACGTTGGCTTATAGCCGTCAGTCCGCAAGCAAACCCCTTTCCCGGCAAGCGCCTCTTTGCATACCTGAGCCACGCCGAGATTGACGACAAATCCATCCACGGACCCGCGCACATTCTCAATCAACTCGCCCGGCCTCTCAAGGCCCGGCACCGGAATCACAGTCCCGTGATCAATCGGCAAAATAACCGTCCGACCGTCCTCTTGAAAAAAGCGTTTTAGATTCTCCGATTTCGACATCCTCAAAACGCTAGGCCTAGGAAATGAAAGCTCAACTCCGAATTCCTGTAGCCGCGATCGCT
>JAJFLS010000077.1 GCA_021772595.1 Opitutales bacterium | reverse complement strand
CCTACAAACAAGAAATTCAGCCTAACCTCACCCCTCCTGCAGCTGCTTCACTACGGAAAGATCTTCGAGAGTGGTCGTGTCTCCGTGGATTTCCTTGCCGGCGGCGATGTCTTTGAGAAGGCGGCGCATAATCTTGCCGCTCCGGGTCTTCGGCAAAGCTGGCGCGAAGCGAATCTCGTCGGGCTTTGCCAAGGCTCCGATTTCCTTGCCGACGTGATTGCGGAGCAAGACCTTGAGATGATCGTCACTCTTGACACCTTCTTTCAAGGTCACAAACGCGACGACCGCGCTGCCTTTCACATCATGCGGGCGACCGACAATCGCAGCCTCCGCCACAGAGTGATGGCTCACCAAGGCGCTTTCGATTTCCGCCGTGCCGAGCCGGTGTCCCGAAACATTCAATACATCGTCGATGCGACCCACGATCCAGAAATAGCCGTCCTTATCCTCACGACAACCATCGCCGCAGAAATAGATATCCTTATACTCGCTCCAATACTGATCCTTGTAGCGCTTGTCGTCGCCATAGAGCGTGCGCAGCATCGAAGGCCATGGTTGAGTCAATACGAGCTTTCCGCCGCTACCTTTTCGTACTTCGTTGCCTTGATCGTCGAAGACTTTCGCAACTACTCCGAAGAACGGCAGTCCCGCCGAGCCTGGCTTCGATACAGTCGCGCCTGGCAAAGTCGTGATCATGATCCCGCCCGTCTCAGTTTGCCACCACGTATCCACGATCGGACAACGCCCGCCGCCGATCGTCTTGTGATACCATTTCCAAGCTTCGGGATTGATCGGCTCGCCGACAGAACCTAGCAAACGCAGCGAGCTCAAGTCGTGCTTCTTGATGTGATCGTCGCCCCACTTCATAAACGCCCGAATCGCCGTTGGCGCCGTGTAGAAAATAGTGACCTTATGCCGATCGACGATCGACCAGAACCGATCCGGGCCCGGCTCGTTGGGAGCGCCTTCATAGATGACGTTCGTTCCGCCGTTGCTCAAAATGCCGTAGACGACGTAGCTATGGCCAGTGATCCAGCCAATGTCGGCGGTGCACCAATAGGTGTCGCTCTCCTTAAGATCGAAAACGTATTTCGAAGTGATCGTCGTGCCGAGCAAATAGCCGCCGCTGGTGTGCAAGACGCCTTTCGGCTTTCCCGTGCTGCCGCTTGTATAAAGAACAAAGAGCGGCGTTTCGCTATCGAAAGCCTTCGCCTTGTGCACATGCGACGCGTCTGCGACAAGGTCGTGCCACCAATGATCGCGGCCCTTTTTCATGGTGACCCGATTGCCCGAGCGCTTGAGCACCACCACGCTTTCGACCGAAGGACAATCCTTCACGGCAGCATTCACGTTCGTCTTCAGATCGATAATTTTACCGCGACGCCAGCCGCCATCGGCCGTGATTACCGCTTTCGCGGAGCAGTCATTTACCCGATCCTTGATCGATTCCGAACTGAATCCGCCAAAAATTACGGTATGAATCGCCCCGATCCGAGCGCAGGACAACATCGCCACGACAGCTTCGGCAACCATCGGCATATAAATCGCGACGCGATCGCCCTTCCCGACTCCGAGAGCTTCCAGGGCGTTTGAAAATTTGCATATCTCGACGTGCAACTGCCTGTAGGTCAACGTCCTCTGGTCGCCCGGCTCTCCCTCGAAAATCAGGGCCGCCTTGTTCTCGCGCGGCGTCCCGAGGTGCCGATCCACGCAATTTTCGCAAACATTAAGCTTGCCACCCACAAACCATTTAGAGTGAGGTGCTTTCCACTTGAGGGTTTGCTTCCAAGGCTTCCGCCAAAGGAGCAAATCTTTTGCTTGAGTATTCCAAAACTTTTCTGGATTGTTCACGGACTCCGAGTAAAGCCTCTTGTATTCGGCCAAACTTTGGACGGCAGCCTGTTTCTTGAATTCTTGAGATGGGGGGAACTTTTCGCCATCACGCGCTACTGAAGTGATCTTGTCTGCCACTAATTTTCCTTGATTTAGATAATAATAAGTTGGGGAGGGTTAAAAGCCGAATACCAGCAATATCGCTGACGAGCGTCAAGTCTCAGATCCAAAACAAATCCTCTTTCTGATTGTTTGAAAACGCGAAACTCTTCGAGTTTGGCATTACCTGCCTACTCGTATTCGAATTTCATTACATTTCCTCATTCCAATAAACTAAATCCGCTCCCAAACGCTAGGCGTATGGCCGACGAAAAAGACCAAAATAACGAACAAACTGTAACCGTCGAAGGTGTCCTCGAAGTCACCAAGAAAAAGACGGGGCAGCTCCTCGACCTCACTAAGAACGGCCGCCAACGCCCGACAGACCCCTTCATACCGAAGGAGCTCATACGACGCTTCAAGCTGAGGTCGGGCAACTATATCGTCGCCCAGGCTACCGCGGATCCGCGATTCCAGAATCCAAAGATTCGATACATCGACTCAGTGGACGGACTCTCGGTCGACGAACGCCGCAAGAAAATGGACTTCACCCAGCTCACCACGATCACTCCCGAGGAGCAGATCACGCTGGAAACCGACCCCAAGCTGATGACCACTCGCGCGATGGACCTGTTCTGCCCTCTCGGCAAAGGAACCCGCGGGCTCATTGTCGCGCCGCCTCGCACCGGCAAGACCACTTTGCTCACCCACATCGCCCAAGGCGTCAAAGCGAATCATCCGGAGATCCAGCTCATGATTCTGCTCGTCGACGAGCGCCCCGAGGAAGTCACAGACTTTCGGCGCAATATCGACGGCGAAGTATGGGCGTCTTCCAATGACGAAGAGCTTCCGAATCACCTTCGCGTCGCGGACCTTTGCATCGAACGAGCCAAGCGCCTCGTCGAGGTCGGCCAGGACGTCGTCATCCTCATGGATTCGATCACCCGACTCGCCCGCGCTCACAACGCCGCGAAGAAATCCGGTCGCACGATGTCCGGCGGACTCGACATCCGGGCCCTCGAAAGGCCCCGCCAGATTTTCGCCGCCGCCCGCAACACCGAAGAAGAAGGCAGCCTGACCATCGTGGCTTCCGCCCTCATCGAAACCGGCAGCCGGATGGACGACATGATTTTCCAGGAATTCAAAGGCACCGGAAACATGGAGATGGTGCTCGACCGCAAAGTCGCCGAGATGCGTCTCTATCCCGCAATGAACATCGCCTCTTCTGGCACTCGTCGCGAGGAATTGCTCATTCCCGAAGAAATATTGGAAGGCATCCACTTCTTCCGCCGCGCCCTCGTGCAGCAGAAGACCGAAGACGCCACCGAGACCATGCTTGCCCGACTCGCGAAAACCGACGGCAACAAAGACCTCCTGGATTTGATCAGCCGATAGGCTCGGCACGTTTCTCAAGAAGCAATTGTGAATGTAGGAGCCTGCTTGCAGGCGATTTTTTCGCTACAGAACGGAGAAGCCAATCGCCTGCAAGCAGGCTCCTACAATTGGCGAACCATCGACCAATGGTAGCGTCCGGGAGCCGCCCCGGATCAAACGCAGCCGCGATTGAAAAGCCGGGATCCAGACCAACCTTCACCGCCCTGAACCCGAAGTTATCCAAATAAATCGAAAACTTCCCACTTCTCGCTTGATCTAGAGGGAAGTGCTGC
>JAJFLS010000760.1 GCA_021772595.1 Opitutales bacterium | reverse complement strand
TACATCACGCACTTCGGCGATCCAGTCCTGAACTCCGACCGCTGGGATGCCCCAAGCGCCGTCCGCTGGATCACCGCCAACGCCCCACCGTTCTTTTTAATCGTGGGCGGCGACGACTCTTACCGAGTGCCACAAGTGCGTAAACTCCACGAAGCATTACTCGCCGTGGGGGCCGAGCACCCGTACATTATTGAAGAAGGCCGAAGTCATCAGGTGACTGAAAACCCTGAAAACATCGCTGCGATTCGGAGATTTTTCGACCGCATACTTAAAGACGAGGATCCTTAAACGCCCACAATCACACCAAATGCGAAATCGGAACGTTCCTCTTCCTAATCGCCAAGCGCGACTTGGCTACTCCCCCCGAATCAAATCGGTACAATTGAATTTCCTATCTGCCGCCGACACCCAGCTGATGAATGAGAGGCAAATCTGCTTCTACACTTCAAACGTCACAAAGTATTGGCCAGAAATGAGAATTATCGATTTCACCCCCCCCGAAAGTGTCACACAAAGGTGTTACACAAACTTCAAAGCCCCTAAACTTAAACCGTTGACATTCAACATATACCAATATTGGCATTCGATTCTGTCTACCCGCGCCATCCTTCGCAATGCGTTAGCAGAAGCGAAGACTGTCACGGCGTAGAGAAACGACTTGTGACGGCGCAAAGCAATGAAGCCGCAAGCCGGACTTTTGAACCCAACCAGTGAGCTTCCGTCTCCTTTTTTAATTCGCCGAGACAAGACGCCCGGGCAAGCCAATCTGTCGAAAAATTGCAACAGCCTACCCCCTCTCGGATCTCGCGTATGGCCAGTCTTTAACTCGGCGAAACGCGTGCCGCCCGACATCGGGCAAGAAAACTATTGTGAAGCGACACTTCGCACTGCTAGAGCTTCCACGCAAGTGAGCAAGAAAGTACTGATAACCGGAATTGGAGGCCAGGACGGCTATTTTCTGACGAAACTGCTTTTAGAAAAGGGCTACACAATCCATGGCCTTTTGCGACGAGACTCGCCAAAAGGACGGGGCTCTCTCGAGCATCTTGAGCAGGGCAAGCTCGAGCAAGTCATTCTTCACGAAGGCAATGTAACCAGCAGCGACTTCATCGATGAGCTTATCCGCTTCAGCCAATTCGACGAGATCTACCACCTAGCAGCCCAAAGCTCGGTAGCCCAAAGCATTCAACACCCGAGAGAAACGATCGAAACGAATGTGCTCGGCATAACGAACATCGCTACCGCGATTCGCGACAAATCTCCAAAGACCAAGCTGCTGTTTGCCGGCAGCTCCGAGATGTTTGGTGACATCGAAGAATCCAAGCAAAGCGAATCCACTCATCCCCATCCGCAAAGCCCCTACGGACTCGCCAAAGAATTGGGCTTTCACTTGGTCAACACTTACCGGAAGCACTACGGAATTTGGGCGGCGACGGCTATACTCTTCAACCACGAGAGCGAATACCGCGGGGACCAATTCGTTACCAAGAAGATCATAAAAGCCGTCGTTCGCATCGCCGGCGGCCAGAACGAGTGCCTTTCGCTCGGAAACATGTACGTGAAGCGAGATTGGGGCTACGCCAAAGACTACATGCAAGGACTGGTTCTTATGATGGAGCAAGAGGAGCCGGACGACTACGTTTTCGCGACAGGGCAGCTCCATACCGTCAAGGATTTCGTCAACAGCGCGTTCGGCCAGGCGGGAATTTCGATCGATTGGTCAGGCGAAAGCCTCGATGAAATCGGAAGCAATCAAGACACCGGCGAAGTCATCGTGCGCATAGATAAGAAATTCTATCGCCCAGGAGAAATCACTGGCACCTGCGGCGACGCCACGAAAGCAAACAAGAAGCTCGGCTGGTCCCCCGAAACAAATCTAGAGACCCTCATCTCGAAAATGATCGAGCACGAGAAGCAGACAAGCCGCCCCGCCTGAAAACCTCGCTAGTAGCGGAATGACAACGTCGTTCCGATTCGTTTTGCCTAAAATGGCCGCTCGGAGATCGGCCGCTACCATATCCAACCGCCATCTACTTCTTAATTCAGCCACTCCATCTGATCCCGACCAACTTCAAGGAAAGCTCCCTCTCGTCTTCGCTATGCCCCAACTCCTTCGGCACGAAAGACCGATCGCAAGAAATCTCAAACGAAACGACCTCGACCGCTCCATCCGGAATTCCGATCCTGAAAGACTGTTGCCCGTTCTGACCAACCTCAACCTCTAGCCGCGCGGCATCATCCATCTCCAGCTCTACCAAAACCGCTTTCCCTTCAATCGAGAGCGGGCTCTCCAAAACCACTTCCAGCTCCCTCGCCCCCTCCGGCGCGAAAAGATAATCCCTGAACTTCGGTCCAATCCATCCGTCTTCAAATCTGCCCACGAATGGCGATGGCTCCCGCCATTCACGCGGCGACGCCAGGCGACGCAGCCGACTCCAACCCATCCGAGGCGAACGCGCTCCCGCCAAAAGCAGATTCCAAAGCCCATTCGCCCAGTTTCCTCGCTCGAAAGCTTCCTCGCACAACCGCTTGAAATGCCGCGCCTGTTCGTAGCGAACACTCGGCGGCGCGACGCTCGACGAAGTCGAAATTGGCTCTTCTCCAACGACCTCGCGGTATAGATTGCACATCTTCAGAGCGATCGTCTCGGCAGAGAATACTTGTTTCCGAACTAACGCCTTTCCCCTGAGCGCTACTCTTAACTCCTGATTCACTAGCGTATACAGAATCTTCTCAGCCATGTCATTCGCATCCTCAGGATCGAACGTGACCACCGCATCTCCGCCCACCTCGACGAGAGGCTCGATATCCGAGCAAACCACTGGCGTCCCTACTATGATCGCCTCCGCAACCGGCAACCCGAACCCCTCGAAAAGCGATGGAAAAACCAACGCCTCCGCACGCTGAAACAAACACCGCACCTCCATCGGCGTCCTAAATCCAAGATGCCGCACGCTCTCCCCAAGCCCCAGTTCAGCAATCGCGTCCAAGGCCGGATGATCCTCCTCGAAAGGACTTCCCGTAAAAACCAGCAACAGCTCGTCCGAATACCGCTCTTTCACCAGTGCAAACGCCTCCACAAGTCGCCTATGATTCTTGTGCTCCCAGCAATGAGCCGGAAAAAACAGGAATTCCGACTCAATCCCCAACCGTCGAAGCGCTTTCCTCGCGAACGAATCCGAAACCTCCAGCCACGCATGGCCACTGGGAATGATCCAAACCGCCGACGTCTTGCACGAATCCAAATCATACTCCCGACAGACATCCTCCCTGACAAACTCCGAAATGCACACCACCCGACTCGCGGCCGCGAAAGACGCCCTATTCCGCTTCTCCCTCAACTCGATGTCCGCCTCCGAGAAAAAGCTCGGGAAATGGCGATGCTGCAAATCGTAAAACGTGACCACCCTCGGATAGCCCAGCAAATTCTCCGAAACGAACCCCCGAACCGAATGAACCAGATCAATATCCAAAACCTTAACCCGCGAGGACGGTTCCGCCCCGCCCTTCTCAACAATACCCAGTCTTCTCGATTTTCTCTCAGCCGAAGACTCTCCCAAATTGTAAGTCGAAACTTCCGGAACCAGATCAAAGACATCGCTGAAAACCGGGCCCCCCTTAAATCCCGAAGGAAACACCCATTCCTCAAACGTCCGCCTCGGGCAAAACAGATAGAACCTATCCCGATGATTCACCCCCGCAATCGCCGCCACCAACTCGAATGCCGCCTGCTCCATCCCCCCAGCTTGCCCAATCGCCATCCAGCGTAAATCGATGAGGATATTCATTTGTACTCAAATTCTAGATAATACGATGCGCCCGGTCATCTACCCAAAGAACATCCTTCGAATACAATCTAGAAATCCATTCCAACAAAGTCGAAAGTCTAGTTCTAAGGACCCCGGGAGAAGGTATCAACTGATTGAACATCGCATCTTTTTCGTATTTCAAATAGTGAAAATAGCTCTCGATCCAATTCCGATGAACAAATCCTATTCGTTTCAACAGTATGCTGAAATTCTCCCAGAATATTAGCCCCCTCATACTTCGAGTCTTCGTTTGCGGATAGTCTCTCGAACAAGCAAGGTAATCATCCGAGTACGCAACTTGCCCCCCACTCGCCACGATCCTAAGCCAATAGTCATAGTCCATACTGCACTCGAGACTCTGATCCAAGAAGCCGATTTTTTCCATAATTCCCCTACTCCAAAACGCAGCCGGTTGACAGATGAAGCACTCTCCCTGGAACTTTCCCCGATTCCATTTTTCCGTGCGATAGTCACTAATCACTTTCCCATTTTCATCTATGTAGTGAGCACGACCATACAAAAGCGCCACGGATGAATGCGTTCTCCAATAATCAACGACCTTCTCCAAGCTGCCAGGCATTAGAACATCATCGCTATTCAGAAATCCTATGATGTCCCCCTTGCAACGTTTCAATCCCTTGTTGATCGCATGAGCTTGCCCAAGATCTCGTTCAACAAGAACTTCCGCTCGATTCTCGAACACCTTTAAAACCTCAGCTGTTTCGTCACTAGATTCCGAATCGAACACAAGCACTTCAACTTGTACGTTTTCCTGACTGATGATGCTCTCAATGCAACTCCTGATGTAGGGGCCTTGCTGAAAGGATGGCACTATCACCGAAACCGTTGTTCTCCCGGTACCCATCATCCTCGCGTCCGCGTCGAGACGGCACAGGCAGATATCGCTTCGTCAAAGGAAATTCGAGGGAAAACTTCTAGCTTTCCTCCTATACCGGCGTTGAAGATCTCGATGCCGTTCTCCTCGCAGATCGCTTTCGCTTTCTCATAATGGCTAATCATCAGATCTGGATTCGGCGTATGCCATACTTTCCCTTTCCCGAAATACCGTGGGTCGAAATGATTAGGGTCTTCGTCCTTATCCAAGACTATTCGTTTATCCACGCGAGGGGAATCCTGATCAAGAATAGTCGCATCATCTGGCACTTTGTATTCGGTATCGCAACCAATAAGAAACAGTCGCCTTGCCCCCAGCTTCACTGCCAGCTGCATAAGAGTAATCGTTACGGTCATTGGCTCCACAAGAAAATCATCCTCAGCGAGGCTGAATATCTGCTTCTGCCCACCGTTGAGATTCAAGGGCCTCGAATCAAAATAGCAGACGTTCTTCCGAGGTAGGACAATCTCATCCACGTTTTGAGGTGTAAATGGACTATCGTGCGTAACAATTTGAAAAGGAAAAAAGAACTTCGTCCGCTTGAGCTTTCGGGCCCAAATCGAGAGATCTTCCTTTTGATCGGGCAACACCGCTGAATCCACACAGCTGTAGTAATCGGGCCTCCAGCTCGTTTTTTCGAAGATTAGGAAAATCGCATTTGAAGCAAATGTCGGTATCCCTTCTAAGTGCTCAAGGTTGTGCTCATTAAGTGATGGCCCGTTTCCCAAAATGAAAACGCTGTGAGAATCGAGCTTGGGAACTCTGTTCAGACTAAGCGGTTTCCTCCTAAACCAATCGCCGATCACCTGATAAGTTTCTCCATGCCGAAATTAGAGAATTCACTGATATCGAAGCACAAGAAGAAAAGACAACAACTTCGATTTCATTCCAAATTTCTTGCCTTCCTAGGAGCTCCCAAGTAGCCACATCCTCAATGAACGAAAACCCCTCCGTAAGAACGCGTCTCAAGCAGGGTACGCCGGTAATCGGTACTTGGCTAAATTCAGGATCAGCGATCATAGGGGAGCTAATGGCTCAAACCGGACTTGATTTCATAACGGTCGATGCTGAGCACTCAGCCGTGGATATCGTTGAAGTTCAACGGATATTCCAGGCAATCCGCTCAGGGAATACTCGAACAGAAGCCTTCGTAAGGCTCCATGGAGTTGATTACGCTTTGACCAAACGATACCTTGATGCTGGCGCCACAGGGATTATTGGCCCTCTAGTGACCAATGCCGAGCAAGCGAAACTGTTAGTCCAAGCCTGTAAATACCCACCATTGGGGAAAAGAGGGGTCGGTTTCTGCCGTGCAAATGAATACGGGCTCTCTGTCGAGTCACATTTTGCCGAGGCAAACGATCAAATACTCGTAGCTGTGCAGATTGAAGACATTGAAGCCGTTGAAAATATCGACGAGATACTTTCTGTCGAAGGAATCGACGCTGCCTTTATTGGCCCCTATGATCTGAGCGCTTCAATGGGAATTACTGCTCAATTTGATCACCCAAAATTCTCTGAAGCCAGAAATCGAATACTCGGCGCATGCAAGAGACACCACGTCTCGCCAGGAATACACGTCGTAGAACCAAATCCTGCTGAAGCGTCAAATCGAATCAAAGAAGGCTTCAACCTACTCGCCTACAGCCTCGATATCACGATGATCCAGAGCGCTTGCCTAAACGGCGTGAAAATGATCCGGTCAGAGCTCAACAACCAGTGACCGATAAAATGGCAACCAAATACGATCTCGTCGCGCTGTTACCCATGAAGGCGAACAGCCAGCGCGTTAAAGGTAAGAACTTTAGAGAATTTGCTGGGAAACCCCTCTTCCGGTGGATTCTCGACACCCTTCTCAGCAATGAGGCAATTGACTGCGTGGTAATAAACACTGACGCGAGAGAAATACTTCAAGCAAACGGCTTGAGCGAATCCTCTCGAATCATGATCCGAGATCGCAAACCCGAATTGCGCGGCGACCTGGTAAGCATGAACAAGGTCCTCGAAGACGATGTGCTCAATGTGGACGCTAAAACTTACTTGATGACTCACACAACAAATCCAATGCTGTCATCGAATACAATCACGGAAGCAATCGATTCATACGAAAGCGGATTGGCGAACGGAAAAGACAGCTTATTCTCGGTAAACAGATTTCAGACAAGATTCTATCGCGAAAACGGAGAGCCCGTAAACCACGATCCCGACAATTTGCTCCGAACACAAGATTTAGAAGCGTGGTTTGAAGAGAACTCTAATCTCTATATCTTTTCCCGCGATTCTTTTTCTCAGACAAATGCAAGAATCGGATCACTTCCCATCCTATTCGAAACACCATCCGAAGAATCTCAAGATATCGACAACAAAGTAGATTGGCGAAGGGCTGAAATATTGGCGTTAGCGGGAATGCTAGCCCGCTCACATCAAGAATAGAATGCGAGAACGATACCGCCGCAAAGATCTTCGACCTGCGTCCCTTCGCTATTCAAACCGCGAAGCCGAGTACGCATAAGGCTTTTGGCATACCGATTCCATTTTCGTGTTCGTTTATTTTTATTATAGCTTTTTTGCTGTTCCCTCACTTTGTTGAATTTCCTATCACCAAACATTTGCCAGAGTTCAATCCCAATCATGAATTTGTTGGGGCGAAGACTTCTCCCCTCGAGCCGACACAGAAGAGTTCGATCATTCACTCACGTCTGTGCTCAACGTGTAGATGCAATCTCCTCACAGTGTCCTGTCCACTCTCTTTCTCATG
Organism: Opitutales bacterium; assembly: GCA_021772595.1. Lineage (GTDB taxonomy): Bacteria > Verrucomicrobiota > Verrucomicrobiia > Opitutales > Opitutaceae > Pelagisphaera. Next base: position 16,030 of record JAJFLS010000760.1, on the reverse strand, counting down.
CGCCATAGTAGCCCCATTCAAGATCTAGACAACAACGTCCTTTCGAGGGGCACGTTCGACCGAGGCCCAAGGCTGACTCAATCACTTCTCATAAATACGCCGTGAACAACCCATCAGACATTACGCAATCCCCGGACGGTGAACGAACCTCACAGGCCAGGCGGAATCACTCCAAATTGTTAATCGGCAACGGGCCGTCGGCCAAGCCGTTGGCCAATTTTGGCTTCGCAAACCTGCCAGACACCATGGGCACCTTCGGGATGGGTGCGGCTTATCGTTACTTTTCCCGCATCAACTGGTGGCCTACTTTTTACGCATGGTGCGACGTCAAGGTCGTGCATTCCCACAATCAGGAATTGGCCCGACTTATCGATGACCCCGATATCTCCACCGAGCGTTTCTTCTTTTCGCTTCCCATCTCGACTCATTCCCGATTCGAGTGCGTCCCCCACTCTTCAACCGGCGATTTCTGTTTTCGCAAGGCCGTCGAACTCGGATACACTAAGATCTACATCATCGGAGTCGAAGGCAACTACGTCGAGGAGCTAGCGGAATCACGTCCGCTGACCAAGGAGGAATTTCGCGATCAGGGTTTCGAGGAAGTCTTCAAACACTACCGCAACACGCCGGACGGCGATCTCGGGGAAATCAGCTTCTTTCGGGAAAATCTCCGAGTCATCCAGAGTACGCCGCAGTCGAATCCGAATTACTTCTTCGACGATTATCAGCGCGTAGGAGACGTGTATACCCTGCCACGTTCGCATACGCATCGAAACGCGTGGCGGAAGAGCGTCAGTCAGAACGTGACTTCCACAGCGATCGAGGTTTTCAATGTCAGCCCTTCGTCGAAGGTTCGTGACTTTACAAAGTTGGCCTGGCTCGAATTTTTGCGCGAGATCGCCCCTGCCGATTCGGCTTCACCGGAAACGTCACCGTTCCGGCGCCCCATTGAAACTCCCACTGCGCTTTCGCCGTCTGATCGAGCTGCGGCCCGTGCTACGGCAGGCCTTTCTCCAGCCGAGCCCCTGGCAACCTTGTTGATCGGCTTCCGGTCATCTCCAAATGATCCAACACGCCTGAGGAACCTCCGATATCTCCTCTCCTGGGTGCATCGCTACTACGGGGATCTTTTCGACGTTCTTTTGATTGAGCAAGGGACCGAGCCGACGCTGACCCCGAGCCTGCCCGATTTTCCTCCCGGGGTCCGCCATGAGTTTCTGTTCAATCCGCATGCGTATAATCGTGGCTGGGGTTACAATGCAGCAGTGCGGCATTTCACCCACGCCCGGGTTGTCGCCCTCCTCGACACAGATGTCCTGCCAGGGGCTAATTTCGTTCAAGAGGTCATCGATTGCCATCGCTACTACAAGGTGGCGACACCCTATCTCAATGTCTATTTCACGAACGACGAGGAGACTTCCACAATCCTCACCCAAAACACCCTTGAAGGGCTGCGCCGATCTGACGGGGTCAATAAGCCAACAACGATTTCCGGTGGAATCGTGATCATTCGTCGCAACCTCTTCGAGGAGCTCGTCGGCTTCGAACAGTATGTTGAATATGCGGGCGAGGATCGCTCCCTAGATGTAACCCTCCTCAATCATTGCGAACCTGCCGATATTCGGCTTGCACCATACACGTATGTCCACCTCAACCATCCGACAGGCACTGAGGCCCGCCCGCGTTGGAAGGAACTCTTCACGCACCTTCGTGAGAACTACGGTTGCCGCGTGGATACCGAACTCACCCTGGAACAGAATATTCACCTGAATTGCCATCACGTTTCCAGGAAAAAGACCCTTATCAATCTCGCTCGGCGGCGTTCATCCTATGGTGACTTAGATCTCTACCGCTCAGGCGTGCCCCTGACCATCAACGGCTGCTACACGAAACCGGCCCCGAACTCAGACTCGGCGATTTTTCCGCCAGCATTTAAGGGACTAGGGACCTACGAGAGCAACGAAATCTACAAGGCTCCAGAGCCTGACAGCGAGCGCCTTAGCCTGCTCCACAATGCCTACCGTGGAAAGCGCTGCTTTATCATTGGCAATGGGCCCTCACTAAACCAGCACGATCTGTCCCTCCTCGAAGGCGAATACTCGTTCGCCGTGAATTCGTTCTTCTACAAGACAGATGAAACGGGATATCGCCCGACTTTTTATGTCGTCGAGGACAGCTCGGTGATGAAAGAAAACACTGAGCGCATCCAGGCCTACGAGGCACCACTCAAGTTTTTTCCGACAATCTACAAAAACCTGCACCCTCCGGGTGACAATGTGCACTTCTTCCAGATGAATCGCGGCTTCTACGAGAAATCGAGCCCGAACTACTGCGTTCCCCGGTTTTCAACAGATGCATCAAAAGTCGCCTACTGCGGCCAGTCCGTGACGTATATCAATCTGCAGTTGGCGTTCTTCATGGGATTCACGGAGGTTTACCTCATCGGGATGGACTTCGACTACGTGATCCCCGCCGAACATAAACGCACCGGCGATCTGATCCTTTCGACCACGGACGACCCGAACCACTTTCACAAGGATTACTTTGGCAAGGGCAAGACCTGGAAGGATCCCAAGCTAGAACGCGTAGCGCTAAACTACCGTCAAGCGAAACTGTCTTTCGATGCCGTGGGACGGAAAATCTACAACGCTACGATCGGTGGCAAACTAGAACTCTTCGAACGCGTTGACTACAATACCCTCTTGGGTGGTAACTCGAGCAGCACGAATAGGCGAGGGCAGATCGCCGCTACACAAGTCGAGCCGATAGACTCGAGTGAGAATGCGCAAAATGCGCAAGAATTCGAGGGCGAAGGGAAAACCCGGGATCTAACAACTCTAAATTCAACAACTATGCAACCGTCAATGATACACGCCTTCAGGCGTCGCCACGGACTATCCATTCTCGAAGGAACATCGGTCACAGGATTTTGCTCATTTCTTCCTCTGGCGTTTATCTTTATCCAATCGGGTCAGTTATGGCCTTGGGGTTGGGCGGCATTGTCTGCCGCATTCATTGGGGGAGCGTCGCTCGCGACGATTCTGCACGAGATCTTCCATCGCGCCAGAAAGACAAAGGCGACCATTGGTGAACTCCAACAGTCACACACCAAACTTTCCTGTGAGATTGAGGATGGCGACACAGCCCTGACAGACGCAATAGAAGCCCTCCGGAAAAACTCCGCGGAATCGCTTGCGACAGAAATCCAGAAGACGACCGCAGCCATTGAGACCGCCGTAAATGAGGCCGGTGCCAAATCGGCGGCACTCACGGCCGAAGTCGCAGCCACGGCACAAGAACGAAGTACTGCTTTGAAGGCTGAATTGGCAACTACGTTGAATGAAGCCCAGGCGCGAAGCGATTCGGTTCAGGCCGAACTTCAAGAGACTCGCCGCTCCCTCGATGCCGCAATCGCGAAGCTGAACCAGACGGCCGACTCCAAGATTGCAAAGCTTCGCGCGGCCCTCGGCGAGATTCGAACCAAAAGCGACGCCTGGCAGAGCGAATTGAAGGAACTGCGCTCGGCGTTAGAAGACGTAAGCGCCCAGTCGCTCGAATCCGAAAAGGTCACGGAGGAGCGCCTGGACAATACGATCAATTCCGTCAAAGACGAAGTCCACAACGCCACTCAAGAGATACAGCAGTGCCTGTCCGACCTTTCCAAGGACATCGACGGCAAGGTCACATCTGACGTCGCAGCGATGCAGGAAACTTGGGAAAAGAAAAATCGGTTCTCAAACTATGGTAACGCACCCTTAGTTCGAGTTCACAATCGCCAACTAAGTGAAATTGACATTAGGAAGATCGATAAAAACTGGATGACGCAGCTCGGCCTTTCCGTGACGCCACGCCAGCTCCACTATGTTGCCCATCAAATCTGCTTGGCGGAAGAACGCTGCGAAGGACGAATGGCGACCACAATCCAGGCAGCCGTTCTCCGCACCCTCATATTGCTGAGTCTGCAGGCCAAGAAAGTTGAGTTGCTCGAGATTGGAACACTCTTTGGCGTCGCTTCTGGCGCTCTCTACCGAGCGGCACTTCGGGCGGAAAGCCAGGTGCACCTCTCGATAATCGATCCGCTCAAAGGCTACTATGATCAAGGGCTGGAGGACGAGCAGACCGGGGTTCCGGTGACTCGGAAGACCTTGGTCGACAACCTCGCGGCCATGGGCGTTCCCAAGAGACAATACCGCATTATCCAAGAACTAAGCTCAAGTCCCAACGCATTGAAGGCAGCTTCGGAACGACGCTACGACTACGCGTTAATTGACGGCGACCACAGTCTTGAAGGAGTCGCGAGCGACTTCCAGCTCTATGGTCCCCTTGTCAAACCCGGAGGCGTGATCATTATTGACGATTATGGCAACAAGACCTGGCCGGCGATCAAGCCTTATGTCGACGAACATGTTCGCACAAATGACGACTGGCTATGGATCGGTGCTGAATGGGGCACTGCCGTATTGCGCCGCAAGCGACAGGACACGCAATGACTACGAGTCCTATGGCCCACTCGTTAAACCGATAGAGTGCCTATATGAATACAACAGTTCAGCCCATCCTCATAGACTGTTGGACTGGACCTCAGCGACCTCAAGGTCGCAGTTTGCGTAATCGACCAAGACGCCAACATCCTCGAGGAAAGGTCCATTCCGAACGAGCCGAAAACCTATTCCCTTCTGGCTAGGACGTATCCAAATTCCGCAACCAAGCGCGAGACCGAATAGCACTCCCAGTGGGTCAGCGGATCAGGACCATCGGCGCAAACGCAGGAACAGAAACAAGAACATCGGCGGCGAGAAAACCATTCGATCTAGTATTTTTCAACGCGTCCTCTTCTGATTCGGCTTTTCAATAGCAGGTTCGATAACACAAGTAGCATGTATATTTTCCGAGTACCGCTCCAATACTGCTTCCAAGCCATTAGTGTCGAACTTAGGAGACAAGGCTATTTTGTTCGCCTAGGAAACGAAATATTTCCTTTTTTCACGATTCCAAGATATCCGACCTTCTCTGACCGGCGGAAGACGTTTACACTCGATTGGCTTCGGTCCTTCGCCAAAAGTTGTTAGCATAGTTTATAAAGTTCGCACTTCCGAGTAGTCACAAACAAATATCATCCGCACCACCCAAATTATAGCTCTGAACGTCCATCGCTTGATCTAGATTCGTCAAACACTTGGCTCCGGTGGTTGCGCAGAAACCATCGTTCTTCTGAGCACGGTATGTTGGCGGGTATCTCCTAAGAGTGTTTCTACAGTAGGCAGCGGCTTCACGATCATGAAAATCTGATAAGAAAAGAAACCTCGGGAGACACTTATAAGGAACCGATTCACCCGCGCCAGGAATGCAGCCAGACGGCGGGATTTCAACGCAAGAGCAAATGGTGGTGGAATTCCATCCTGTTGTAGCACTTGAAAGCCATGTTCGGAAAACATGCGTCGAGCGCTTGAAAAAGTGAACAAGCGTGTGTGTGTGTGATCCAATATGCCACGCTTGCCGTAGTTAAGTTGTCCAAAGAGCAACATCAGCCTCACCATCCAAAAGCCCACATTGGGAAGCGTTACGATACATTTGGCGTCGAGCGAGCGCTGCATCGCCAACCGTAACTCGTCACAAAACCGCTCAGGTCGGTAGAGGTGCTCGACCACGTCAAGTAGCAACACGCGATCAACTGCGCGAAAATCAATACCCAGTAACCCATCGTTGAGATTGCGCACCACAAAAGAATCAAAATACTGCCCGCTTTCTGGTGAAGGAGGATCGATATCGACTCCGAGTACCTTGCAATTTTGTTCCTTTAAGCAAGGGGCAAGCACCCCTGGTCCACAACCAAGATCAATAACAGATTGACCAGGGGTTATTGAGGCCGCGGCGTGCCGGTGCGAGCTGTCAAAGTCGAGTTTGCCTGAGTAGTGGCGATTAGAAGCGTCGCGCGCAATCGCCACATCAAAATTCGCCCGGTAAAGAAGATTGTATTTTTGAAGAACAGCCGCTGTCACTGATCGGATGCAATCCCAAGCATAACGCAATCCATTCACCCGGCAGATCTCATCACCGTAGTAAGTAGGAATCGGAATCTCTTTTATTTGAAACCCACCATTGAGAAACTGGATGATGATTTCCGTATCGAAGTGGAATTGGTTCGTATTCAGCTCGAACGGAACACTCCTCAGTGCGTTAACCGAGTAGAGCCTGTAGCCCGAGTGAAACTCGGAGAACTTTGTTCCCAGCATGAAATTTTCAAATAAGGAAAGAACTTTGTTCCCTAAATACTTGTAGAGGGGCATTCCTCCCTTGAGAGCGCCGAAGGTTTCCATCATTCGGGAGCCAAACACTGCATCAGCTTCAGCGTCTATCAGCGGTTTCAGTAGAACCGGAAGCATTTCTGGAGCGTACTGCCCATCGCCGTGAATAAGCGCCACATAGTCGAAATCGTTCTCGATCGCGTACCGATATCCAAGTTTTTGGTTCCCGCCATAACCCTGATTAATCGGATTAGTCAGTATAGTTATCGGAAAACTTATGCCCTGCTGCTGACGAACTTCTTCACCTCGGTCAAAAGTGGAGTCGGCGGAAGCGTCATCAATAACCAACACCTCCACATCATAGTTTTTCAGTTCCGCAGGAATTCGAAACAGTACCTCCCCGAGCGTTGTCTCAGCGTGGTATGCAACAATGAAAATCAGAACCTTGGGACTTTTTTCTGGAACCATGATTAATAAGTAGCGCGTTAATACTCGAATTCGGAAAACTGGTAAAGCCTCTATTCTCCAACATTTCCAAAAGATACAGGTTGTCTTGCCGGACCAATCTGCGTGAGAATTTCTGCCATTGGACTCGCGGTCTCCCGGCCTATCCCTACCCGGCGCAAGGCGTCGGCTAAGTAAGTGAGGTGCCGTTCGGTCACGGTATCTGCGTCGAAACAGAACGAGGTCGCTTCCTAATGATATCGGCCACCCGAATGGATGTAAGAAAGGTAGCGACAGTCACACAAAACACAAACCATAAACTATAACGAAAGCTGCCGGCGGCGGCGGCGAGCATCATTACAGCAAGATGAGCATATCCACATGCCAAAACCAATACGGGGATAAAAAGAGAATCTCTTTCACCTTTGATCCACATGAAAATCAACCCTGCGCCGACAAACATAGAAATCACAACATAACTGATCGGTAAATGGGTCACTCTCACTGATTGGGCAAAAAACAGAGCGTATGATTCTGCAAAAGCTTTTGCTGGGCTCGGTTGCGCCACGAGACCCAGATTATTCTTTGTCACACCTCTATGATACGGGTAATTCGCCTTTCCGTCGAATCCTAGAAAAGTCCACAAAAATTTGAGCCTATGAGAGATATAGGCTTTCGGATGGTTAAAAATCGCGTCACGCCAGACCCGGGAAAGAGCAGATGCCCTCTCAAGGGTATCAGGGCGAACAAAGAGAACTGGAGCGCCATCCGGATTGTTCATTAGTCTCAAAATTGAATTCACGGTCGCGTTGTCGTACGTCGATGCAACCTCTTCGGCTGTGACCCCATCCGGATTTACGTCCAGTACAAAATCAGGGAGATTCACTTCACCAGTTCGTGCTGTGATACCAGCTAAATCAAAATACTGCAGTGTGTGGATTGGGTACAAATTTCTGGTAGTGAGCGATCGATTGATTATTCCGCAGATCAGGTATAGAGATATCCCCAAAAGCAAACCCATGACGCCCGAAATGGCAGCGCTCCTCAAAGGATGCTTTGAAATATAGGCGTCCCGTCGTTGCGCTAGAACTCGCCAAATCGTAACCGCGATAAGAATTGCCCAAATAGGCGCGGTTTCAAAGCGCACAAGTTGACCAACCAACATTGAAATCGAGAGCGGGACGAGCAACCAAAGCCTCCCTGTTCTCCAAAACATAATCGTAAGCGCAAGCGCGACTGTCGCGTCACCGATGAACCACACAGACTTCCACAGCGTTCCCCAAATCGGAAAAAACGCTGGGAAAAATGTTGCCAAAGCCACGAATGCGTAGGCTGCTTCACGCCGTTTAAAAACCGTCGCGGCAAAGAATCCGAAAGCTCCCACCAAAAGCGCGGATTGCAGGAAAAATGGCCCAGCCTGGTTGGCAGAGAACACCAGTCCCAATCGAAAAAGGTAAGCCATTATTGGAGTATGGTAGAGCGTCAGCTCCTCTGCCTGCGCGCCACGAAAAAATGATAAGGAGTCGTTGGACATGTAGCCCGGCATGTAGACTAGGTAAACTGCCGCGAAGCAGAAAAGAACCGCCAAATATGGATACGATGTCTTCATTAGGCTTACCACCTTTTTCGCGGGGTCGTTGTGCCGTGGGGCGGGTTCTGAAACCATTAGCTACCCTATCCGGATGAGCGAGCAATGGGTCAAGCCAAATAAAACCGCTAAGGTTTCGGCAGATCGTTCCGCTCAGATGATCCAACAATCCGTTCTCCAGAAGGGGATCGCTTAGCGATAAGTAACTCCAATAAGTTTTCGGAGTCATGAAGCTCCCAATTGTTAGTGCCTGTGGTAGCAGTACAAAACATGTTGGACCGATCACCGTTTACCGAAATCACCCTTGTCCCTTCGAAGCCGGCGATCGTTAGCAAATTCAGGACACAATCTTCCGTCGGAAACCACCAGTTCCCATGAGAGGCATTCCTTTCCAAATTCATTAACTCCCCCTCCTCCGGTGAGATCCGGGTGGCTAAGATCAACTGATTTTTGCAAACGTATGACAGTTGGTCGAGAAACAAAACTGGATATGGGAGGTGGTACAGGAGGCCGCATGCGTTGACAATGTCGAACCGTCCATACCTCCAAGCATTCATAACGTCATCTTGATGAAACGAGCCTGCCAAACCACAGGAATCAAATAGAAATCGAGCCTGCTCTACTTCTCGACATTTACTGTCAATTCCAGTTACTTCTGCTCCGCGCAATGCGTAGGCCAAAGACAATCCACCGCTACTGCATCCCAAATCTAGAACCGACGTACCCGACAGGTCTTTCGGAAGACATTCACTGAAAATATCAAATTTCCTAGCCGTATCGATTTTTCCAGGAGTAACGCTACCGTCCGGGAGAGTTACCTTGTGATACCATGGCTCGAGCTCTCTAATCTGTGTCTCCATCGTCATTTCAAGTTTCAGCAAACGGTCCCAAATTTCTGCACTTCAGCTTCATCTATTTTGAAAATCATTTCTCACCACTACTAAAAGATACATCGGTCTGAAGACGCGAATCCTTGGTGTCAACGTCGTTCAAGTCCAATAGCAAGCGTGCTATTCGACTTGCTAAGACCGATTTCAATTCTCACTTTCCTCCCACGAGCCGAACCGGATCAATTGAATTTCCTATCAATCAAAGCATGAAAAAGGTCATCGTGACAGGTGGCGCTGGTTACATCGGCTCGCATACGGCCGTGGAGTTGGCAAAAGCCGGATTCTTGCCAGTGGTAGTCGAAAACTTCGTGATCTCCGAACGAGGCATCATCGATCGCATGAGGAAGCTCATCGGATCGACCTTCCCGGTTCATGAAGTCGATTGTACCGACGAACGTGCATTCGACTCCGTGCTGGAGAAGGAGAGCCACGTCTTCGGGCTGATCCACTTCGCCGCGTTTAAAGCCGTCGGCAGCTCAGTCAAAGATCCGCTGTCATACTACGCAAACAACGTCGGTTCGCTGGTTTCCGTCCTGAGGTCGATGCTGAAAGCGGGCATCTCATCGTTCGTTTTTTCCTCTTCGGCCACGGTTTACGGACAGCCCGACTCCCTGCCCGTGACAGAGCGGTCTCCGATCAAGGCTGCCGAAGCACCTTACGGACGCACCAAGCAGATCTGCGAGGCAATGATCGACGACTTAGTCGCTTCCTGGGCCCAGTTGCGGTCCGTCACGCTTCGTTATTTCAACCCCATCGGAGCTCATCCGTCCGGTCAGATCGGCGAATTGCCACTAGGCAATCCCGAAAACCTAGTGCCCTACATCACTCAAACGGCGGTTGGGCTGCACCCACAGCTGACCGTGTTCGGCAACGATTACCCGACGCCCGATAGTACTTGTATCCGCGACTACATACACGTCGTCGATCTGGCTCGAGCCCACGTGTCAGCGTTGAACTGCTCTCCGCTGAATCACGCCTGGCGTTCAACGAAGTGTTCAACGTCGGCACCGGGTGTGGGACCAGCATATTGGAAGCCATCGCCGCATTTGATACCGCCACGGGGGTTTCGCTCAACTATCGCATCGGTGAACGAAGACCGGGTGATGTTGTTGCAAGCTACGCGGACGTTTCCGAGGCGGAGCGGCAGCTGGGCTACGTGTCGCAACTGACCATCATCGATGCCATGCGTGATGCATACAACTGGCAACTGGCGCTTGAGGATCATCCGTTATAACGAAGCCCTCGCGAAGCAATTTCGCGACATCTGAATTCAATCGTCACTCCCTTTATCGATCTAAACTTGACCGGTTGAATTTCCTATTACCAACGTCAGAAAATTCTAAAACGTTCTGCTTGTTCGTCGCTTGGGTCGTCCTCAATATATTTGTCCACAGTATGAAGCCCCAATCCTCCCTTATTCAGCACGTAACAGAAGCACTATCTCCGAGAGGTGGACTCAATTGTAGCGGACTAAGAAGATCCTAAAAACGGTAGGCTTCTTCGCATGGGACGCGCTGTAATGCATGACTTCATAAGCCGACACGAACACGCTAGTAAACAACTCTGTCGGTCCTTGGACTACTAAGCGAGGGAAGTCGAGTGTTCGGAGTGCACCAATCCGAATTCCTGGGTCACATTTTTGACGTGTATCCAAGCTAGGTGATCTCTGAACAGATACCCTGGGTCATTATTAATAGCAAGGGCCACGAAAAAACGTCCTTCATTTAGCGGACATCGCGAAAAAGTAAACTTGAACTCCTTCGGGCCGGGCTCGATCACACTAGGATTGCTCGGGCTGATATCACGTGAGTCCGACCCCAAGAGCATCTCTCCATTTTCGGAAAAGATGGGTAGCCCAATTCTTAAGCTTGAAATCTCTGCCAGTAGCTCAAATCGAACAGTGAAAATCAATTTCTCATTGTTATCCACTAGCAGTTTACCGTCCATGTATCTGGCAGAACAATACACCTGTATGTTCTCAATCGCATCAATGCCCCGATAGATACGCCCAAATTTGCTAATTCGGACCTCCTCACTATCGTCAAAAACACGACTAGACAATAAATTTGCCCCGTTTACTTGTATCTGGTCCGCATCGACTTTTGCGACATCGTCAAGCTTTTCAATGTATTCCTCATAGCTCAGGTCATGCGATGCCTTTGCATACTTTTTCAATGCAGTATCCACATCACCATATGCCACCGCACGTCCTTTGTGCATAAGTAATGCCTTGTCACAGAATAATGATATATCTCTAGTACTATGAGAGACGAGTATAAAACTGCGAGATTGCTTTAACTCGTGGATTTTTCTATAGCATTTCTGCCTAAATTCGAAATCCCCAACAGCCAATATTTCATCACACACTATGAGATCCTTCACGAAATGTATTGCTGTAGAAAACCCCAACCTTACTGCCATCCCGCTGGAATAAGTTTTCACCGGCATGTCGATAAATTCGTCGATTTCCGCAAACTCGATAATATCGTTGATTTTTGAGTCTATCTCTTCGTTGCCGACTCCCATCATGGAGGCACTGAGATAAATATTCTTTCTTCCGGTCTGTTCTGGATGAAATCCTGCACCCAGTTCGATTAAGCCTCCAACGCTTCCGTGCACCTGTAGTCTTCCCGATTCCGGTGCAAGTCGCCCTAGAATGATTTTCAAAAGCGTGCTCTTACCGGCTCCATTCAATCCGAGGATACCGAGATTCTCTCCTCTCCTCAGCTCAAAGCAAACATCTTTCACTGCCCAAAATGCCTTGTTGTTACGATTGAGACGCGTTTGCCTACCTACAATGGCCGCTAGTATGTCCAAGAACCTCGGAGAGTTTGCTGCACTACTCTCAAGAGCGAAACTCTTTGACAATAGTTCGGCCTTAACAATCAAGTCATTCATTACATATAACTGGTTATTAGTGGCTTACTGTTTTTGAGAGCGATTGAGGCAACCAACAGAAGCAGTATGCAACCGACAAACCAAGATGCGGTGATCAAGCCATCGAAAGTCCCAGACGACAACACCAACGCCCTGCCGTTCACCACAGCGATGTATGATGGCAGGTTTGCTACCACAACCTCAAGAGCACTCCCTCCTTTGATTGTCATGAACACTCCTGAGGCAAACAATAGGTAAAAAGCCATAGTTTGGACGATATTATCGATATCTCGGTAGAAAACCGAAAAGATGGAAAGCGATAAACCAAAACTCGCGCCGATCGCAACCGGTACTATTGAATATAGGACACCAATGAGTAACGAGCTGCTGATATACCCATCATAAAACGAAAGAATAACGATTAAGACAACGTATCGAATAACAAAATTCGAATAGACGGAGAAAAGCACACTCAGAAAACACGAACGAAATCGAATACCCGTCTTTATTATATATTTCTTATTCCTCTCCAAAGCCCCTGCAAAGCCTACTAAAGACTCTGAGAATAATGTATAGAAAGTGATACCGATTGAAATGGTGATGGCTCGTGGTGTTTCCGTAGAAGCTTCGCCAAAGACTCCGATAGCATTCAAAATGTTATAGAGAAACAAAGGAAGGCAGGGCATTATTATCAACCAAGGGAACTTTAACCGCATTCCTTGATAGCGATAAAGGTAGTCACGTTCATAGAGAGCTTTAGCCTGTCTCAGAATTTCGCTTTTAACCATTTTTGTCTAGTTCCGCAACCGTGACAAACACATGACCAACGATCATGGGTTCTAACAAATAAAATCGTAGAGTAGGCACTACCTTCTCTTCTGCTTTAGTATAATCTGCGCTCTCGCGTACGCGATTTGCGTTTCCAGCATGGCGATTTCTTCGTCGGACATCTTTTCCATAGTGGTTAGGGCGGTTTCGGCGCGCTTTTGGGCTTCTTCGACGGCGAATTCGTCGATCTCGTCGATGTGGATGGCGTCTTCGGCTAGGACCGAGATCTTGTCGCCGACGCATTGGGCGAAGCCTTTGCTGATGGCCAGGGATTGGCCGTCGCCGGGTTTCGGGACGATGATTTCGCCTGCCTGGATTTCGGTCACGAGCGGAATGTGTCCGGGCAAAATGTTGATCTCGCCTGTGGTTGTCGGCAAGACAACTGACTCGACTGTGTCTTCGTAGACTTTGGCTTCAGGCGTGACTATTTCGAGATTCATCGCTAATTTTGTCTCCTAACTTATTCGCTGCCAGAAGCTTCTAGCACTTCGTCGATTCCGCCTTTCATGTAGAAGTCGTTTTCGGCGATGTGGTCGAGATCTCCGTCGAGGATCATCTTGAAACCTTTGATCGTGTCGGCCACAGGGACGATTTTTCCGGGGAAGCCGGTGAAGACTTCTGCCACGTTGAAGGGCTGGGAGAGGAATTTCTGGATCTTGCGAGCGCGGTAGACGGTCTGCTTGTCTTCCGGCGAGAGCTCGTCGAGGCCGAGGATGGCAATGATGTCCTGCAAGTCGTTGTAGCGCTGGAGCACGCGTTGCAACCCTCGGGCCACTTCATAGTGCTCTTCGCCAACGATGGCGGGTTCGAGCGCTTTGGATACCGAATTGAGCGGATCGACAGCCGGGTAGATACCCAAGTCGGCAATCGCGCGTTCGAGGACGATCGTGGAATCGAGGTGAGCGAACGTGTTAGCTGGCGCCGGGTCGGTCAAATCGTCCGCCGGTACGTAAACCGCCTGGAACGAGGTAACCGATCCTTTCTTGGTCGAAGTGATTCGCTCTTGGAGCATTCCCATTTCAGAGGCGAGCGTAGGCTGGTAGCCTACCGCCGAGGGAGAGCGGCCGAGTAACGCGGATACTTCCGAGCCGGCTTGCGAGAAGCGGAAAATGTTGTCGACGAACAGAAGAACGTCCTGGTTTTTCTCGTCGCGGAAGTACTCTGCCATCGAAAGAGCGGAGAGAGCGACGCGCATGCGGGCTCCTGGCGGCTCGTTCATTTGACCGTAAACGAGAGCCACTTTCGAATTCTCGAGATTCTCCTGATCGATAACGCCGGAATCGGACATTTCGTGGTAAAGGTCGTTTCCTTCGCGCGAACGCTCCCCTACTCCCGCGAACACCGAGTAACCCCCGTGGGTTTTCGCGATGTTGTTGATCAGCTCCATGATTACGACCGTCTTGCCCACGCCGGCCCCGCCGAACGCGCCGACCTTGCCGCCTTTAATGAAAGGGCAAATGAGATCGATGACCTTGATCCCTGTTTCGAGAATGTTCGCCTTCGTATCCTGATCGGTGAGGGGCGGAGCGGGACGGTGAATTTCGTATCGCTTCTCGTGTTTGACTTCGCCGCGATTATCCACGGCGTCGCCGGTCACGTTGAAGATCCGGCCGAGAACGCCCTCGCCCACTGGCACGGAGATCGCAGATCCAGTATCTACTACTTCCATGTCGCGCTTCAGTCCCTCGGTGGAAGACATCGCGACCGAGCGGACAACCCCTTCGCCCAAGTGTTGCTGGACTTCGAGAGTCAAATTGACGCTTTCGCCGGAAACGGAGAAATCGACGGTCAAGGCCTGATAAATCGCAGGCGGCGAGCCTGCTTCGAATTGGACGTCCACAACTGGCCCAATTACTTGGAGAATTTTTCCGGAGTTCATATTAAATTTAGATTTAGGAATTAAAAATTAGGGAGTGGCAGTGGTAATTGGATACGCAAGAATGATAGGCGTGTTTGGTTCGAAACTTCTTAATTCTACCTTCTTACTTTTTACTTTAATCAGTCGTTGCCGGCTGTCGCGGCGGCGATTTCCAGGATCTCTTGGGTGATCGCGGCTTGGCGCGCCTTGTTGAATTGTAGCGTCAGCGAATCGATCAGCTTGGACGCGTTATCTTTCGCCGTTTTCATCGCTACCATTCGCGCGCTGTGCTCTGCCGCCTTGGCGCTGAGCACTGCTTGGTAGGCTTGACGATCCACAAAAAGCGGAAGCAAGTCGCTCAAAATTGTTACCGGGTCCGGCTCGAATTTGAAATTCCGCTCGTCATCGGCGTGCTCGAAGGGTTCGGCGTTCTTGCCGCGAAGCTGCGTTATCATATCTTCCAGACCAGTGATTGGAAGCAGCTTCCCGAAGGTCGGATTCTGAACGAGCACGTTCACAAAATGTGGATACAACACTTCAATCGTATCGATCTCTTTCGCGAGATACTTTTCGATCATGAACTCTGTGAGCTGCTTGATCGTCACGTACGGAACGTTATCATCAACGACGAAATCGGCGAGAAGGTTGCGACTGGATCGGCTGAGAAACTGCTTCCCTTTGCGGCCGACGCTCACGTACTCCGCGTTCCCTTCGATCTTCATGATCTCGCGGAACAGATTGCCGTTCAACGGACCGCAAAGCCCTCTATCGGTGGTGACAACGATAATGCCGCGAGTCTTGATCTCGCGCTCCTCGAAAAAGGGATGTTCCACATCTTCGATACGCGACGATATATGGGCCAGAGTTTCGGCGAGCAACGCCGCGTAGGGCTGACCCGAAAGGGCTGCTTGCTGGGCCTTCTTCATCTTCGAGGCCGCGACAAGCTCCATCGCCTTCGTAATCTGGCGAGTGTTCTTGACCGATTTGATACGGCGACGAATTTCTCTTAAATTTGGCATCTAATTAAAGGAAGAAGTAGGAATTAAGAGTTAAGAAGTGGCATTGCTTTTGGCCGTGTTCATGGAGGAGACGAAGATCGCGATTATCTCATTCGTTTCCGAAATGAGACTTTCCAAGCGATTTGCTGATACGATTTCTTCTGCTTTCATTAGATCTAACCAATATTGCGTTTCTTCTGCTTCTTTTAGGCAATCCCCTATTTTAGCGATAAACTCTGCTCTCGATCGAGACCGATAAGCTTCGCGGTAATTCGCTCCGATTGATGTTCCGCTTCGAAGGC
>JAJFLS010000759.1 GCA_021772595.1 Opitutales bacterium | reverse complement strand
GTGATGATTCGCGGAGGGTTATCACGGTCGGTGACTCTGATGTCGGGGGGAATGTACTCGGCAAGACCGATTGGGGCGCGGAATGTTCTGAAGCCGGCGCCGCGATAGCTCATGGGGCGATTGTCGCCTTCGACGATGACGGCCATGCGCAAGTGGCTATTGCTTAGAAGCTCGACTGTGGAGGTGTATTCGTGGACTTCTCTGATTCGTCCAACAACGCCGCCTGCAAAAACGACTGGCGCGCCGACGGGGATGTTGTGGCGACGGCCTTTTCGAATCTCGATCTGCTGCCACCAGGAATTGAAATCCCGAGAAACGACGCGCGCGATTTCGTATTGATAATCGGGGTTCGCTGGCAATCCGAGGAGCTCTTCGAGTCGCTCGACTTCTTGCTTGAGCGTTTGGTTTTCGAGAATCATCAGCTCGTAACCGGAATTCAGGTGGGCGAGGTCTTTTCCCGCTTCGTAGAGTTCGTCCTTGGACTTGAGCCGAGCCGCCCAGAAATTCTGAAGTTCGCGCACGTAGGAGGCTCCGGCGGACAGGGGCGCCTGGAATTCATGGAATGCGGTTCGGACCTTGGTCTTAATTGCAACGGGAACGAATATCCAAAAAGCCGTTACAGCAAATAGGATGGCGAAAGGCTTTAGCTTAAGGAGTCGCTTTATTGGCAAGGTTGAAGCGATTCGCGGGGTTCGAGTGGCGAGACTTACTCCTTAGAGCCGCTGGCGACGTACGGGAGCAAGGCGTTTAGTTCGGCTAAAACCGCTCCGGTTCCGTTGGCTACGGCGCTGAGTGGATCATCCGCGATTATGACCGGCAGTCCGGTTCGTTCGCAAAGCAAGCGGTCAATGCCGCGGAGAAGGGCGCCGCCTCCGGCGAGCACGAATCCTCTATCCACGAGATCGGCGGAAAGTTCAGGTGGGCAGCGTTCCAAGGCGCTGCGTACGGCTTCGACGATGGCGTTGACTGTGTCGTTGAGCGCTTCTCGGATTTCCTGCGAGGAAACTTGAATGGTCTTGGGTAGACCGGCCACAGAATCGCGTCCTTTGACTTCCTGCGTCATCTCGTCGGGAAGCGCTGCGGCCGAGCCGATGTTAAGCTTAATCTCTTCCCCGGTGCGTTCGCCGATGAGAAGATTGTAGGCCCGCTTCATGTAGTTGATGATGGCGGCGTCGAGCTCGTCGCCTCCAACTCGGATGCTCTTGGCGTAAACGACGCCGGCAAGCGAGATGATGGCAACTTCCGTGGTGCCGCCTCCGATGTCCACGATCATGTTCGCGGCAGGCTCTTCAACTGGCAAACCGACTCCGATCGCGGCGGCCATGGGCTCTTCCAGAAGCATTACGTCGCGAGCTCCGGCATGGGTAGCGGATTCCTTGACGGCGCGCTTCTCGACTTCGGTGATGCCCGAAGGAATTGCGATGACGACGCGCGGAGGAATGATTTTGGCGGTCTGCACTTTCTTGATGAAATAGCGCAGCATGGCTTCGGTGATATCGAAATCAGCGATGACGCCGTCTTTCATCGGGCGAATGGCGGTGATGTTGCCCGGCGTGCGGCCAAGCATCTTTTTCGCGTCGTTGCCTACGGCCAGTACTCTACGAGTCCCGCTGTGAATGGCGACAACGCTCGGCTCGCGCAATACAATGCCTTTGTCTTTTGAGTAGACAAGGGTATTGGCAGTCCCGAGGTCGATGCCGATGTCGTTAGAAAATAGTCCGAGGAAATTGCGCCACATGAATGCCTAAAATGCTCAAGGAAAGGACATTTTGAAGCAAGCGTTTAAACTGAGCATTCGACAAAAGCAATTTTGAATACGGCAAAAAGTTGCTAAAGCGTAGATTTGTTCTGTAAAGCCTTCGGTTTTCAACTTGGGAAGGGGCCGGCGGAATTGTAGGAGCGTGCAAACAGGCTTCTATAATTTGAACGAGAGAGAATGAGAAAGCCTCGTCAACGAAAGAAGCCGTCGAGTCTCTGGAGACTCGACGGCTTCTGAAAAGCTGTACCAAATTTTTGAAGACAGCGACTAGCTGCTGGAAGGCGTTTTCTCCTTTGGCTCGACAGATTCCTTGGTGTCGATCGGTTTTCTCGTTTCGGTTTCCGGCTCCTCATCCATCGCAGTGCGGATATCGTCCTCGATGTTGCTGGTGGCTTTCTTGAATTCCTTCATCGCCTTGCCTACGCCGCGAGCGAGCTCGGGGAGCTTCTTAGCGCCGAATAGGAGAATGAAGACGACCAGAATGACGACGATCTCGGGCCAGCCGAGATTCGGGATGAATGCGAGTGATTGTGATGCTTCCATTAGATAAATTGGTTATGAACTATAATTGAAAAGGGTGATAAGCGTTTTGGATGTTAGGGCTTTCGATCGGCCGATGCAATGATGGTTTGCGTTTACCGGAAGGCTTTGGGCCAAATCGGATCGCCCGGATGGGTCAGCGTTGCGGTTTTCCAGGTTCCTTGCTGCCTTCTTGCTGGCCGCTGAGAAAGGTGTTTGGACCGTCGAATTGCTCGCTTTCGAAAAAGCCGTGCAATTGGCGGATGCGCGTCGGGTGACGCATCTTTCGGAGCGCTTTGGCCTCGATCTGGCGAATGCGTTCGCGGGTGACTTGAAACTGCTTGCCGACTTCTTCCAGCGTGCGACTGTAGCCGTCTACGAGTCCGAAACGCAAGGAAAGCACGCGGCGTTCGCGTTCGGTCAAGCTGTCGAGAACGTCGATGATCTTCTCTCGCAGCAGGCTGAAGGCGGTTTGGTCGTAGGGATTCTCGGCGGATTTGTCTTCGATGAAATCGCCGAAATTCGTGTCGTCGCCATCGCCGACCGGGCTTTGCAGCGAAATCGGCTGCTGGGCCATCTTCATGATGGTCTGGACGCGTTCGACGGGGAGA
The DNA here is from genome assembly GCA_021772595.1 of Opitutales bacterium. Lineage (GTDB taxonomy): Bacteria > Verrucomicrobiota > Verrucomicrobiia > Opitutales > Opitutaceae > Pelagisphaera. The sequence goes on along the minus strand of JAJFLS010000759.1, from coordinate 2,051 downwards.
CCCATTTCCTCGGCGACTTCTTCGGGAGTCGGCTCGTGGCCGTACTCTTGGAGAAGCTGCTTCTGGACCTGCATCACCTTATTGAGAGTCTCGATCATGTGGACCGGAATCCGGATAGTACGGGCCTGGTCAGCGATGGAGCGGGTAATAGCCTGTCGAATCCACCAGGTCGCGTAGGTAGAGAATTTATATCCGCGGCGGTATTCGAATTTCTCGACGGCTTTCATCAGGCCCATGTTGCCTTCTTGGATGAGATCGAGGAAGGAGAGGCCGCGGTTGGTGTACTTCTTGGCGATCGAAATGACGAGGCGGAGATTGGCTTCGACCATCTCGGTCTTCGCTTGATGAGCGTCTCTGAGATGCTTACGGACTTCGCCGATCAAGCGGACGAGCTTGTCCGGATCGACTCGGTAGGTGTCGTGGATTTCTTCGAGTTCGAGTTTGAGGGCCTCCACATCGATCAGAGCATCGCGCTGGGTTTTCGGCTTTTTCACCCGGTCCATATCTCGGTGAATTCGGCTGATGCGTAAAAGGTCTTTCCCGATCACGTCGTCGATGTGCTCTTCAAATACCTTAAGCTTGAAGAAAAATTTCGCGAAATTGGCTCGGAGTGTATTCTCTTGCTTGCGGAACTTCGAGCGGATCTTCTTTCGCGTTTCGAGGTTCTTTTCCGCTCTCAATTCGGCCCAGGTTTTGAGCATGCGATCCTGGGTTCGTCGCGATCGATCCAATATCCCGGGAAGCGCTAGGAAGTAGGTCTCGCGATTCTCGATCTTCTTGTCGATGACGATACGATCGAATCGCTCGTCGCGATTGAGCAGTTTCTCTGCGAGATTTAGAGTGAAGTCGGAAGTGATGGCCACGGAGAAAAGCTCTTCCTGAGCTTTCATCTCGGCGTTTTCGATACGTTTCGAAATCTCGACTTCCTGCTCGCGTGTCAAGAGAGGGACTTGGCCCATCTGCTTGAGGTACATGCGGACGGGATCGTCCAGGATGTCGTGCTGGCTGGTCTTAGTCTGAGCCTCTTCGACTTCCTCTTGCTTGGATTTGAAGGATTCGACTTCCGACGGATCGAGGATATCGATCTCGAGATTCTGCAATATCGAAATGATGTTATCGATATCATCCTGCCTATCAACGCCCTCGGGGAGAGCTTCATTGATGTCGGTGTATGTGAGGTAGCCTTGTTCCTTCGACTGTCTGATCAAGTAACGGATGCGTTCGTTTACTTGATGCTTGGACAGCCCTGGCTTGGCTTCAGCGTCGCTTTTTTTCTTGCGTGGCATATGGATTTCTAGGCACGGGATTCGTGTAAAGTGTTATGTGATAGGCTCTTTTACTTGCGGAAGGTCTTTGAGTAAATCGTCTATTTTTACAATTTCATCAAATGAAGACAAAAAAGTAGCGTCTTGTTCAGCTTGTTTTCGGGCAATTTCAAGTCTTATCTTCTTATTCTTTTGGTCGACGAATTTGGCGACCAGTCGTCTGATCGCCTCGTTTGCGAGTCTAGCGGGATTGTCGTACTCAGGTTTTTTGAAAATCAAATCGACGGCTAGGTTCTTGAGTTCGGCGTTTTCTAGCTGATCGTTAAGAGAATCAGGTCCATTCCACATGTCGTGGAGGAAATCGTTCAAAACAAGATTAAGCAGTTCTCCTTCCGGCGAACGAGTGTCGATCCATGTTTCGCTGATGATGTGAGCGATTTGATTTCCGATCCCCTCTTCGTTTAAGCAGAGCCCTAGCAAATCCCGTTCTACGGTGTGGACAGACTTACGCGCGGAAGGTTCATTTTGGACATCCGCGGGGGGCTTGGCAGCTTGTCGGGGAGAGGCTTGTCCGCGGGAGAATCGGCTGAAGTCTTGCGAAACGGCGGACGGGTTTATGTCGAGCTCGGCGGCGATCTGTTTGACGAATTCCATCTGGGCCGTTGCCGAGTCAGCTTTGACGATGATTTGGAAGAGCTCGCGAACGGCTTTGGCTTTCGCTTGAGGGGAGAGCGAGGCTTTGTCGGGGGCGATGGACTGAGCGGCGAATTCGATGGGGCCGGTTTC
>JAJFLS010000758.1 GCA_021772595.1 Opitutales bacterium | reverse complement strand
TCGCTGAACGTATACCTGCTTCAAGAATCTCTTGAGCATCCCGTGAAAATTCGTCGCGACACAGAAGCCAAGGCTCAACTCCATGTTTTACAACCGCGACCAAATGATGAGCCGAATCTTTGAGCGAAATATCCGATTCCGGAATCGAAACCTCGACTCCATCTGGCTTGTCCTTAGTTGCCAAATACAATTTCCCATCTCCCATTGGATCGACCAGCAATGTCCCTTTCTCGCCATATATAATCGTCGTATAGCTCGTCAGATTTCCAATCTGCGTCCAAGACGCTGATGCGACCGACATCCCACGAGCGTACTTCATCGCGATCATGCCGCTATCCTCGACAGACAAGAATCCTTTTACTTTACCGCCTTCGATTCCGGTCACCGATTCCGGCATTCCCATTAGGATGGCTGCCAGGACGGAGCCATAGCAACAGTAGTCCATCATCGCTCCAGCTCCATTGAGCTTTTCATCGAACAGCCAATCGCAGAAATACTCCGAACAGCCTAGCTCCTCCGGCCCGCAATGAGCAGCGCGATAATTCACTCCAATGATTTCGCCCAGCTCTCCCGCGTTAGCCATCGCCAAGGCCTTTTGCAATTGAGGCCACCAAGCAAAAGGCCAATTAACCAGCAGTTGCACTCCATTCTCTCGGGCTGCCGCCACCATTCGGTTCGCATCCCCAAGGTTCGCTGCCAGCGGTTTTTCGATAAGCACATGAAGGCCGCTATTCATTGCCTGGATCGATAAAGCTGCTCCTTCCAGATTATTCCCATACACGTAGACCGCGTCTAAACTTTCATTCTCCAGCAGCTCATCGCTCGTGGAATAAACGGGGCACCCGTATTGCTCCGCGAATCGCGCGGTCAATGGCTCGTTCGGATCCGCCGCCGCGACCAACTCCGCCTCGCCGCAAGCCACTACGGCATCCGCTTCGCCCCAAACATGATCGTGGGTCAGCCCCAACACGCCTATTTTCAATTTTTCGCTCATAGAAGTCCGTCGTTTGTGACCGATAGTGATCCGAAACGCAATCGAAGATTATTGACCACAGATTACCTAGAGCAGCATAGCCGCAACCAAAGAATTTCGCCCGCAGATTCTCCAGATGAACGCAGATAGAGTTTTGTTTTTCGCCCACGGATGGCACGGATTTTCACGGATAAAACGGGGGTAGGACTCGAACCTCTTTTCCGCGGCTTGTCTCGGCGTAGCAGCGCGTATACGGAAGCGGAAACCTATTTCCTGACGCAGGAAGGAACTAGCGAACGCAGAGAGCGATGAAAAAAATCGTTTCCCACTAAACCCAAGAGACCGTTGAAGCCCAGCCTGCTCGATCGCCATCCGTAGCCCTCTGCACAATCCTTGGTTAAACCCATCCGAATCCAGTCTCACCCAAAGCTTGCGGGACCAATTCGAATCGCTAGCATGCGCAGAATCACCCCAACCCAAACGACCATGATAATCGCCGTAAGACACCGTCTCGTTCCCCTGCTCGCCTCTTTCGCCGTCTTATCCACGGCCTTCGCCCAAAACGATCGGCCAAACATCGTCATCATCCTGGCGGACGACTTCGGCGTGGGTGATATCCAGGCCCACTACCCGGACAACAAAATCGCCACACCCCATCTCGACAAACTCAGTTCCGAGTCCAAACGATTCACAAACGCCCACAGCAACACCGCTTGCTGCACGCCTTCGCGCTACGGTCTCCTCACCGGGCGCTACGCCTGGCGGACGCGTCTTCAAGAGTGGGTACTTGCTGCCTACGAGCCACCTCTGATCGCCGCGGACCGGCTCACCCTTCCCGGCTTTCTACAGAAAAACGGATACGACACCGCCTGCATCGGCAAGTGGCATCTCGGCTGGAACTGGGCCGGCGATCAACCCAGCGTCATGATAGAAGAGCGAAACGCGCTTAAGAAATTCGAGTGGGACTACACCAAGCCCATACAAGACGGCCCGACCACGCGCGGATTCGACTACTACTTCGGCACGCACGTTCCCAATTTCCCGCCGTTCACTTTCATCGAAAACGACCGCGTCGTCGAGCTGCCCACCGAAAGCTACGTGCACAACCCCGATGAAGGCGTCGTCATGCCCCGAGGCTTCGCCGGCTCACCCATCGCCCCCGATTGGAAGTTCGACCAAATCCTTCCCGAGATCACAAACCGCGCCGTCGACTACATCCACGACCACGCGGACGATGCCGAGCCCTTCTTTCTCTACTTCTCCATGACCTCGCCTCACGAGCCCGTTGTCCCGTCAAAAAACTTCGTCGGCAAAAGCGGCATCGCCCCGATCGCGGATTTCGTCATGGAAACCGACTGGTCCGCCGGACAAGTCGTCGAAGCCATCGACAGGGCCGGGGTCGCCGATGATACGATCATCATTTTCACCGCCGACAACGGACACTCCCACTACACAGGCTGGGAAGATCTCGTCAACGCCGGCCATCGGCCCAGCGGAGAATACCGCGGCCACAAGAGCGACGTCTGGGAAGGAGGGCATCGCGTTCCCTTAATGGTTCGCTGGCCCGGTCGCGTTACCGCTGGAGCCTCAAGCAATCAAGTCCTTAGCTTGAACGACATCTTCGCCACCTGCGCCGATCTCCTCGACAAATCACTTCCCGCGGACAGCGCCGAAGACAGCTTCAGCTTTCTCTCGCTTATTCTCGGCAAGAACGAGACGCCCCTGAGGAACCATGTCGTCAATCATTCCACCGGCGGCGAGTTCGCGTATCAGGAAGGCCCTTGGAAAATCGTTTTCCGAAACGCCGAGACAACCCTCAACAAAGCGCGCGGCCAGCCCACCACGGTCGAACTCTACAATCTCGAAAACGACATAGCCGAATCCACCGACCTCGCGAAAGAGCATTCCGAAGTCGTCCAACAATTAACAGCGAAACTCAAATCCGTCGTCGCCCGCGGAACTAGCCGCCCCGGCCCCGCCCGCTCTAACGATACCCAAGTCAACGTCGAGATCACCCAAACCGAACGCTGGGGACCCGCGCTGTAGGCAGGAAAAATCTGTAGGAGCTTGCTTGCAAGCGATAGCCCGTCCCTCACTAAACAAGTAAATCGCCTGCAAGCAGGCTCCTACAAACAAGTCTCATGAAAGTATTCACAACGCTACTACTCGCCACTCTTTCACTCGCCGCTCAAGGCGAACGGCCCAACGTGCTTTTCATCGCGGTCGACGATCTTCGAACGCAGCTCGGATGCTACGGCCAAAAACAGATCATCTCGCCTAACATCGATCGCCTCGCGGCGAGCGGCACGCGATTCGATCGAGCCTATTGCATGGTCCCCACCTGCGGCGCTTCGCGGGCCAGCCTTATGAGTGGTCTGCGTCCCGCGCCCGATCGATTCGTCAGCTTCACCGCTCGAATCGACGAGGACGCGCCCGACGCCACCGCGCTCCACGAGCACTTCAAAAACAACGGCTACCGAACGCTGAGCCTTGGCAAGATTCTTCACTACCCCGCCGACAAAGCGGATGGATGGAGTGAACCCGCTTGGAGGCCTAATCGAAATTTCAAAGCACCTTCCGAACCAATCCTCGGCTGGACTCATCCTGCCGACCCGGAAGCCTCCAAAAAGAAACGCCTACCCTTCGCTTCTTACAATGCCCCTGACGACGCCTTGGGTGATGGACAAGTCGCGGCCGAAGCAATCACGCAACTCCAGAACCTCTCCCGACAGGACCAGCCATTCTTTCTCGCAGTCGGATTTTTCAAGCCTCACCTCCCCTTCAACGCGCCCAAAAAGTATTGGGATCTCTACGACGAAACCAAAATCGATTTGCCGGACAATTATTACGCTCCTAAAGACGCCCCACCAGAAGCGATCCACAATTTCGGAGAATTACGAGGATACACCGGCATTCCCAAAACAGGACCGGTAAGCGACTCGATGGCGCGGACATTGATTCGTGGATACTACGCTTGCGTTTCCTATACCGACGCCCAAGTCGGTCGTGTCCTCGGCGAGCTCGAACGACTCGGCCTTAGCGAGAACACCATCGTCGTCCTCTGGGGCGACCACGGCTGGAATCTCGGCGAACACACGCTCTGGTGCAAACACTGCACCTTCGAAAACGCCATGCGGGCGCCACTCCTAATCCGCTCCCCGCAACAAGTCGCATCCCAGCACGGCAACGAAACCTCGGCCCTGGCGGAATTCGTCGACATCTACCCGACCCTTTGCGACTTGGCAGGAATCGAACCGCCCGCTCATTTGGACGGCCAAAGCTTGGCCCCCGTTTTAAGCGATCCCACGCTCACCGGAAAAGGCTACGCAATCGGCCGTTTTCGAAACGGCGACACCATCCGCAAAGATCGGTGGCGCTATACTGAATACACAAGCAGTGACAACGGTGGCAATGGACCGACAGTATCCCGCATGCTCTACGATCACAACAAAGACCCCGACGAAAACACAAATCTGTCCAATCTCCCGGAATACAAGTCAGTGATCCTACAGCTCGCCCGCGAACTAAACCGCAACAAAGGCCGGTAGGCAAAAAGTAGCTCAGTGCTTCAGCCTGAGCCTCAACCAAGATCAAAACTCAGGCCGAAGCACTGAGCTACTGGGATCAATCGCGAAACGGACGAAACTTCAGTGCTCCAGTGCGTCTTTTGCAACCTTTCGAATGGTTAGTGTAGGAGCGGGTTTATCCCGCGATACCAGCTTTGTAGAGATCGCGGGATAAACCC
>JAJFLS010000757.1 GCA_021772595.1 Opitutales bacterium | reverse complement strand
GCATTCATGATCGTCAGTCTCAATAAAGCCTGAGTCCAATGAAACCCAATTCAAATGCGTAACATCAAAAAATCTCTTCTTCTCTATGATAACCATTAACTTACCAATCTCAAAAAGCCTCTTAACTGGACACTAGTGATGAATTCTATTTATTCTCGAAAGAATCAATCACCTCGCTTGAAGTTACTCCTGTATTCACTTTTCCATGCTATCCCTGTAGCGGTTGGCTCTCTCATTTTTGCCCCGCCAAGCGCTTTGTATGCTGCCGAGGAAACGGACTACGATGTGGTGGTTGTCGGGGGTACTCCAGCAGGAATCGCAGCAGCCATCGCCGCGGCGCGCGCCGATAAAACGGTGATTGTCATCGAACAGGCGCCAGTGCTTGGCGGGGTGCTTTCTTCGGGCGTGCTTAGGCTGGATGACAAATATGTGGAAACGAACAGCGGCGTGATGGATGAGTTCCGCCAGCGCGTAAAAGCCTATCACCGCACAGAGATGGCGGATGATCCCTTAGTAAAGGAACATATAAAGCAAAACCCGCCGACGCGCTGGAATATCGCCGAAGGCCGGGCCTGGGAACCGCATACATCCGCCAGGATTTATGCTGAAATGACCGGCAAGCACAAGAGCATCACATCGCGTTTCAACGAAGTGGCCGTGGATGTAAAAATGAAAGGCCAGCGGGTTACAGGCGTCATCACACGCGAGCGCGACAATCAGGGAAACCTCGGCGCACGGCATACTTATACCGGCAAGGTGATCATCGATGCCACATATGAAGCCGACTTGGCTGAATTTGCGGACATCCCCTACCGCATCGGACGCGAAGCCCGCTCCAAAGAAGAGCCGCACGCTGGACGCATTTACACCAATTACTTCCGTAGCGTGAATGAAACACTGCCCGCCACGATTCTTCCGGAGAGCACGGGTGTAGCCGACCACAGGTCACAGGCATTCACTTACAGAATCACGGCAAAGGATTACGGCCGGCCCGACCACCCCTACCGTTTGAAGGAACCGCCTCCCGGCTACGACCCAGCCAAGTACAACTGGAACGCAAACCGTAATCCGATCATACCCAACGGAAAATTCGATCTGCTGGGAATCAATTGGGGAGGCGACTTAGTAGGACACGGCACGCGATGGGTCTTGGCCGACTGGGAAGAGCGTGTCGAAATCGAAAAAATCTACCGCTACCATGACCTTGGCTACCTCTACTACATTCAGACCAAGGGAGGCTCGCCCAACGTAGGCCTCCCGGACGATGAATTTCAGGACAACGGCAACTTCCCCTACCGTATTTACGTTCGTCAGGGCCGCCGCATAGAAGGGCTCTACACCTTAACGGAAAGCGACCTGCACAAGGATCTTCGCGGAGACGGATTTCGCGGACCGCTTCATTCGGATTCGGTTGCCATCGGAATCTACGGGATCGATGCCCACCGTGTTCAAGGCCCCGTCGGCCGAAACGAACCCCCTTACGGGAAAGGCGCCGCTGAAGGCACACTTCACTTGCACGACGCGACAGGGCCCTACCAGATACCGTACGGTACACTAGTACCCAAACAGCGCAACGGCATCCTATTCCCTGTGGGGATTTCAAGTACGCATGTTGCCATGTGCAGCGTGCGCATGGAACCTGTATGGTCCTCGCTGGGACAAGCTGCGGGTGTCGCCGCCGCCTTGGCAATCGATAATAACCAGGAACTCAGAGATGTCCCCGTTAAGCAAATCCAGGATGAACTCTTAAAGCAGCGCAGCGTCCTGTTTTTCTACACCGATCTTCCCTTGGATTATCCAGCATTTACCGCGGCGCAGAAGCTAAGCTTGCTTGGAGCGGTGGCCGGACCTGATATTGATGATTACAATACGGCCGGGAAGCCCAAAGGTTTGAGCACTCTGGAAATGAACTCCTACCGCTTCCGTCCCGATGAACCGATCACCATGGGCGAGTTTTCTCAAATGGCTGTGAACGGACTTCAAATCCCGCTCAGCATTACTGCTTCACACTTCGCTGACGCGCCGCGCGGGCACCCAGCTTACAAATACATCGAAACACTCTACGATTACTCAACGCAGTCCAAACAGCCCTTCTTCGACTTCGAACCAAGCAAAGACTTTAAAACCGCCCTCGCTCACCCGGATCAAGCGGTTACGGGAGCCAAGGCGATGAAAATCATTTCGGGCCTGCTCCGAAAACGAGCAGTCCCTTGGCCTAATCCAGAGGCTAATCTAACCCGAGGCGAAGCCGCGCGTCTGGTATATCAACAATTAGAGTAGAAGGGCCTACGTTTGCTGACAGGATAGGGCGGTAACGAAGGGAGATCAAAGCAACTGCTACCCACGTCGTCGTTTCCTCAGAGGACGCATGTCGCAAGACCCTCGAGCAACGGTACCGATAAAGCCTTATGATCCAACCAACCCACGGAATTTCTCACTTGATAGCGCGAAATCAACCTATCCCCTCCGAATCGAATCGGAACAATTGAATTTCCTATCAACCAGTAACATCCTGACATACCCGCAGTCAAAGCCGCCATGCCAGTGCCCATTTCAGAGACAACGGCGATTTTCGAGGTTTTGGGATAGCCCCTAACTCTACTTAGTTAAATGAGAAGAGTTCGTAGAAAGTATCACAGGCTTCCAGCCTGTTTCTTCACTGGCAAGATGCCTGTGCTACGCTTCATTTATCTAAGTAGAGCTAATAAATCCGTAGGAGAACAAAGGAGTTTAACCCCAGCGACTTGGGTTTATTCCAGGAGCTTCGGATCTCATGCCTTTAGGTTTGTGCTCCTGAACCCATTCGCTGCCGGTCGTGTTTAAGCTTTTCAAGAAAGGCTTGGCAATGTCAGGAGCATTTGCGACAAGCTTGGCATCGAATTCTTCAACATGCCCAGTGGGTCCGGCCCAGTCGGGACGGTAGCCAAGCTGCAATAGCTCTCTTGACTCGTTGCTTAGATTGGGGTGACTGCCGTGCAGGGTCATGGCAGGAAGAAACACGGCTGAACCCGCAGGCACGACGAGCGTGATTTCCTCAGGGTGAGACTTGTATCGCACATAAGGACTGGCTTCCTGATGAAACGATATATGCGAGCGCGGTATGAGCCTGAAGGGAGCTTTTCTTGGAGTTAGATCATCCAAATAAAAGAGTATGCGGAGTAAGCGCGGACAACTTCCCTCGTAGCCAAAAAGGTCGGAGCCGTGAGGCTGGCCGTCCGTATGATGCGAAATGCCTGGACAATTAGGAAGCGACTTTTGGTAAAACCCCCTGTTGAATACGATATCAGGACCCATTAAATCCGTTAAGAATTCAATGGTAGGCGGAAAGCCAATTAGCTCCGCTACCGTTTTGCTGACCCATTGCGGTTGAATATCCGATCGAGTCTGTTGCGTGCTATAGCTGGTATGGCTCATCGGAGCGAGGGCCATCTCGCTCTTTATCTTCCGAATCGTATCTTTAGGCAATATAGAAGGCATCACAAGGTAACCTTCAACTTCGAGGTGGCGAATCTGCTCCGCCCGCGTCATTGAGGAAAAATCAGTTTCATCTATATTCATGAAATCGGCTTCGGGCTCCGGAATCATGTTTGCTGTCATTAGTTCACTCATAAATAGTATATAGAAAATGGAACTGCTAAAAGGAAGTATCAGCTACGTTGGCAGGGGCAATAGAATATCCCCTGTGATCCTGTTCCCGTCAAGATAATCTTCGGCAACACAGGATTCAATTTTGCCTTCAACCTACGCTCGAATCAATGCGGGACAATCCAGTGCCAGAAACCGGAAATTCTATTACACCAGATCGAAAATTAAAAGCGCCTGTATTCATTAAATATATACTTCGCATTCAGTTTTGAATCACCCGAAGGCGTAGGAAGAGGGTTTCCATGAGCTCGCTGGCGGTGGCCGGTTTCCAGCCCGAGGTGTATGCCTAAAAGTCTCAATCCTCTACTATTGAAAGCAACACGGTTCGATTCACTGATTAGCATATTATCGCATCCTACTGCCCTTTGTTCAGCCATCCGTTCACCTTCATCCACTCCTGTAGGCGATCCATGAAATGGTCCGCGCCACCCCCCTTTTCCACGAAGCCATGCCGGCCCGTCTGAAATGTTTGGATCTCCGCTAGGAATTCCGCCTCCTTCCAGGCGGCAAACAGCTCCATGGACCGTTCCCACCGAATCCGCTGGTCGTTCGCTGCGGTAAAGATGCAGAGTGGAGGGGCGTTTTCCGGAACCGGGATAGGCAAGCCCGGTTTCGATCCTCCTCCGGTATATACAGGCACTGTAAAATCGGGTCCAAGACCCTAGAGTCTTGCAACGTTCAATCAACCAATGCTAACAACTGAACAAAGAGAATCCACTGTCAGCTAAACCCAGGCTACTTCATCCCCTCAGCCTACCCCCCAGAATCAAATCGGAACGATTGAATTTCCTATCAACAATTGGGTTTCATGATCGTTCTATCCTATGCTGATAAGGAGAAATTAGGAGCAGATATTTCGAATAGTTCATTAATAATCCGGTTTAGTGGTTCGTTCATTAAACATTCTCTGGAACTTTTCTCATTTCCAGAGGCCATTAGTACAAGAATTCTTCCTCTATTCCCATGAAAAAGACTCCACTCGTCCTTTGTGTTTTCGTCGGACTGATCATTGCAGCGTTGGCTTATCAGGCAGGTCTCCGGTCCACTAAGACAGAGCCCGTAGAAGATCGGGCGATCATCAAAATCAAGCAAGCAAATCGCCCAGTGTCTTCCTCTGTGTCCTCTGACGTTGAAGTCAGGACGGAACCTGCTCTACGTGGGGTAGCTTATGTGAGAGAGATATCTGAGGGGGAGAATTGGGCCGAACGACTCTATAATTACCGCCAATACTTGGAGAATTTAACTCCTGAAAACGCACTGGAAATGCTTGCAGAGTTAGAAGAACTGAGGCCTTCCACAAAGCGTAATTCGATGATGGGGTTATTGTTTGCCAAGTGGGGTGAAGTTGCGGGACCATTGGTTTTAGATTATGCCAAGCAGTACAGTGGTCAGCAGGGTTTGCTTTACCAGAGCTCGGCCATTGAAGGTTGGGCTAAGAATCAACCTGTTGAGGCTTGGAAGACCATGATGGATCTCACTAACAACGGATTTGTATGGATGCCGAGAATTACGCATACAGTTACTGCAATCGCACGAAATGATCCAGCGCTGGCCGTTCAGCTAATTCAGGATATTGATGAACCATATAGGCAGCCCTATTTGTTTCAAGGCATCGCTAATATCGCGGCGGACAGAGGAGAAATGCCTCAACTTCTGGCGCAAATTGAAACGGTTGAAGATTCCAAAAAGCAGGGTGTCTATCTCGAAACACTTTTTAAAGAGTGGGGGCAGTTCGACAATGAAACTTCTTTATCTGTGGCGAATGCTTTGGCAGATCCAGAACTGGTTGAATCGGCGACAAAAGGTTTGATGAAAGGCTGGGCGCAAAATGATGGTCAAGGGGCTTTGGAGTACGCCATACAAAATTCAACGGACCCTTTGTTCAAAGAGATTTCTGTAAAGATTTCCCAGGAGTGGGTACGTTCCGTGACTGCCGAGAATGTAAGTGAATTTATTCAGACGGTATCGGCCGCGCCGAACAGGGATCAGATTATGGACAGGATTATTTACCAGGTGGCGATGGCAGATCCGGAGCAGGCTTTGCAATTTGCCGCGAGTTCAGAAAATGCGGCCAGCAAAGGAAATGGTTTCGGCAGCGTGCTTGCTTCTATGGCTAAAACAAATCCAGAGCGAGTAACCGAATATTATCGTACCATTGAGGACGATGAGGTGCGTTGGCAGTCGACCTGGGCTGCGACGACGAGTTCGATTTTTACCGGAGCATCTGCTGAAGAGACGCTTTCATTGCTATCCTCCTTTAAAAATGAAGACCACCGCAACAGCGCTCTTGATTATATGGTCTTGTCGGCGACATTCATTGATCATGTTGCGGATTCTGGCGAACTTCGTGCAAGTCTTGTGCAAGAAATAAGTGGAAACGAAAGCATGTCGCCCGAGACAAAGAAGCGCTTGCAAGATAAGTTGAAGGCTGTGGAAGAATAGTTTGAATTAACGATTTCGGAAATTCAAATGAGCACCTTTGTGAGAGTTCTTCTAGTTTCGGTGGTTTGTACCTTCGTGTTTTTCTCGGGAGGTACTCAGAAAAGTCCTCTACCTTGATGGACGTTCCAACGTCGACGCCGGAAATAGTAGAAGATATTGAGAGTGATCAACTTGTGGATTCCACTGAACCAACTGCTATGTCCCAGGAATCAATTTTTAATTACGCCAGGGAAGTAGATCGCTCTTACTTCTTTACTTAAGTTCTAGACGATATGTCTGCTGAAAGTGCCCCTGGTGTGTTTGCTGAGTTAGAGGTGGGAAGCCCCCGAACCAAATCGGAACGATTGAATTTCCTATCAATCACCGCTGCCCCGTCAGTGGATGGCGATTCGCCTATGGAGTTGTTCAAATACGAACAGTTTCTCTTTTTTTGAACAAGGCGTTTGTGTCGAACCGACAATCTGGGCAAACATTGTTCATCATGAAGTTATTCCGTCTCAATGCTCTCCTTCTCCCCCTCTCTCTATCTCTCCTTCTCTCAACCTCTCTTTCGGCTATCGATATTGATGAATCGCAGGTCGACTCGAGCGATGGTTTCGCTGTTCAAACATCCGACGATACTTTGCGGCTCCAGTGGGACAGTCCCGAGGGGAAAGCGTTTATGGAACTGCAATTCATTCCGCGAAACCGCGGCACGCCATCCGCTCCGCTGATTCGCGCAATCGGCGTCGATAAGAAAGCTGCTCTCGAGGGGCTCGATCCGAACTATCTCTTCTGGGTGGGCGAACGAGATTTGGAATTGCGCTCTGGCTGGTCCGTATTCTTCGATCGCGTACCGACACGTCCCTATACTGTCGAAAAGGGCTACCTCATCCCGAGAAACGTTCACGTATCCACTTCGGAAGGACGAGCGACGATCGAACTCGACGGACTCAGCAGCGAACGGTTCTCTGGTTCGCTCGCGTTTACAGTTTATCACGGCAGTCCTTTCGTCCACATGGAAGCCCGCGTATCCACAGAACGCAAGGCGACCGCCTTTCTTTATCACGTCGGTTTGGCCAAACCGAAAACCAAGGGCCATCAGCTCCACTGGATCGACCCGCGCGGCAAGTCTCGATCGAGTCCAATTATTGACGATACCGCCCGCGTCTTCAAAACCCGCTATCGCTCCATGGCACTGGCTTCCGAAACGGGCTCAGTCGCGATCTCTCCCTTTCCGCATCAATTTCTCTATCCTCTTGATTTCGTTGAAAACTACGGTTTCAACTGGGCGGGCGAAGATTACCTCGATATGGTCAGCGGTTTTGCCTGGGGCGTGCGCCAACCGCCCATGGGCGATCAACGCTACGTGCCTTGGGTCAATGCCCCTCCCGGGTCCGAACAAAAGCTTGGGGTCTTGCTTTTCGTATCGAAGAAATCAGGACAGAATAACCTTGAAACCGTTCAGCGTTACACTCGTTCCGATACCTTCAAGCCGCTGCCCGGCTACAAAACTTTAACCAGTCACTACCATATCGAGCACAGCCTCGACTATATCGACAAGCAAGCAGAGCAAAAGACCACCGGCATTCCTGAAGGTCTGGAAAATCCCGAGTTCGTGGATGTTTTTAAGGACATGGGGGTCGATATCGTGCATCTCGGCGAATTCCACAAGGGCGCCACAAAGGTGATGGGTACAGAAGAACGGCTCAAGCAGTTGAGCGTCATGCACCAAGAGTGCGAGCGCCTCTCTCAGGACGGATTTCTCCTCCTGCCAGGCGAGGAGCCAAACGTGCACATCGGCGGTCACTGGATCAGCTTTTTCCCGAAACCCGTAAATTGGGTCCTCCACAACAACGAAGAGCAGCCTTTCGTCCAAGAGATGAAAGGGTACGGCACCGTTTACCATGTCGGGAGCGTTGAAGACGTTCATGAACTTATGGAGCGCGAGGGAGGCCTTGCCTGGACCGCCCATGCTCGCGTCAAAAGCTCCACCGGGTTTCCTGATGGCTATAATGAAACGCCGCTCTTCGAAAGCGATCGCTTTCTCGGAGCCGCTTGGAAAGCCATGCCTGCCGACTATTCCCGCGATACGCTTGGCTGGCGGGTGAGCGGTTTGCTTGACGACATGTCGAATTGGGGGCACCGCAAGTATATGCTCGGCGAAGTCGATGCCTTCAAGGTGAATAAAGGCTACGAACTTTTCGGAGCCATGAATATCAACTACCTCAAGCTCGATTCGGTTCCTGAGTTCGAAGACGGCTGGCAGCCCGTGCTCGACGCTCTGAGCCAGGGACAGTTTTTCCTCACGACCGGCGAAATTCTGATTCCGGAATTTTCGATTAATGGTCGAGAAAGTGGGCAAGCCTTGAAGCAATCGTCTAAACTTTCAAAAGCTCGTCTTAAAGCCGACATCGAATGGACCTATCCGCTCTCTCGCATGGTGGTCGTATCGGGCGATGGTAAAACAATCTACCGGGATCGTATTGAGTTATCCGATACGCAAGAATTCGGCGAACGCTACATCGACTTGAAAGTCGATTTGAGTGAACGCATTTGGGTCCGCATTGAAGTTTGGGACATTGCCAACAATGGTGCGTTCACCCAACCGATATGGATCGAGTAGGCGAAAACAGTGGGTGCTTTTTTAAAGTGTCGCCTGGAAGGGCTGATCCTGCATCCGGGAGTCGGTCGAAACAGTTAATACGACTTCCACGGATGCTTGAGAACTGGGAAAACGCTCGTTAGAACTCTACCAACGGTACGATTAAAGCCCTATGCTCGAAACAATCCACGGAAATATCTAACTTGATAGCGCAAAATCAACCTTTAGCCTCCCCCCGAATCAAATCGGAACCATTGAATTTCCGATCATCAACCAAAACAGATTATGACTGCACCTTTTACGAGACGATTGCTAGCCTGCGCGCTGGGAATACTGATTTCATTACTTTCAGCATCAGCTGCAAAGAGACCAAATATCCTCTTCGCTTTTGCGGATGACTGGGGCTGGCCGCATGCTGGCGCCTATGGCGACAAGACGGTAAAGACGCCTGCTTTTGACAGGCTGGCCAAGGAAGGCGTTTTGTTCGAGCATGCTTTCATATCCAGTCCGTCGTGTTCTCCCTCTCGCAATGCCATTATTACCGGCCAGCAGTTCTATCGTCTCGAAGAAGGGGCGAGCCTGAGATGCACACTTGATGTTCGTAAACCGAACTTCATGTACCTTCTGCGCGATCATGGTTATGAGATCGCGCACATGAGAAAGG
>JAJFLS010000756.1 GCA_021772595.1 Opitutales bacterium | reverse complement strand
TCGATTTTCGCACCCTTCGTTTCGCTGCTATTCTGGTCGGGCTATCGTGGTTGTCCTATGGCTTCGCCCAGCCGCTCGATTTTGATTTGGACGATCCTCTGCCGGTCGATTCCGAGATGATCGTGGGTCAGCTCGACAACGGGCTGAAGTACTACATCCGGGAGAACAAGAAGCCGGAGGGGCGGGTTTTTCTCCGTCTGGCAGTGAACGCGGGCTCTCTCCAGGAGGATGATGGGGAGCGCGGGCTGGCGCATTTCTTGGAGCACATGGCGTTTAACGGGACGAAGCGTTTCCCGAAGAACAAGATAGTCAACTTCATGGAGGAAGCGGGAATGCGTTTCGGCTCCCACGTGAACGCCTACACTTCGCACAACGAGACGGTCTACATGCTCCAGCTCCCGACGGACAAGCCAGAATTGCTGGCCGCCGGCTTCGAGATCCTGGAAGACTGGGCGGTCGGCCTGACCTTGGACCCGCTGGAGATCGAGAAGGAGCGAGGCATAATCCTCGAGGAATGGCGTTCCCGGCAGGGAGTCGGGGAGCGGCTGAATGAGAAGCAGCTTCCCTTCATCTTCTACAAGTCTCGCTACGCCCAGCGGAAGCCGATCGGATCGATGATCGTGGTTCGCAACTCGCCGCGCGAGCGTTTCGAAGGATTTTACCGCCGCTGGTACCGACCCAATCTAATGGGGATCATCGTGGTGGGCGATATCGACGGGACGGACATCGAGCAACGGATTATCGACACGTTCGGTAAGCTAGAGAATCCAGAGGGTTCCCCGGAGCGGGCTCCGACGGAAGTCCCGGATCACGACGATACCTGGTATTCCATCGAGACGGACCCGGAGCTGACGATCGCCTCGTTCCGAATGCTCTACAAGCGGCCGGTTGGGCCGGATTCGAGCGCTCGCGATTATCGCCAGATGATTATCGAACGCCTGTATTTCGGAATGCTGAACAGTCGGCTGGGAGAGCGTACCCTGGAAGAGAATCCGCCTTTCATTCAGGCGAACGCGGGTTCAAGCCGTATTGCCCGCGAGAAAGAGGCTTTCCAGCAGACGGTTATTTTTCTGGAAGACCGCTACCAGGAGGGGCTGGACGCGTTGATGGGCGAGACCAATCGAGCGGTCCGAGACGGATTTGCCGAGACCGAGCTCGAACGGATGAAAGCCGATATTCTTCGCTCGCTGGAACGTGCGGCCGACGAGCACGACAAGACGGAATCCGATACCTATGCGAGCGAGTACACGCGCGCATTCACGGTCGATGAGCCAATCCCCGGAATTAAGATGGAGCTTCGAATGACCCAGGCGTTTCTCGCGGACATAACACTCGCGGAAGTGAATGCGGTCGGAAAAGGATTCGCCCAGACGACGAGTCGCGTGGGGCTGTTTAGCGGGCCCGAAAAGGAAGGCTTGAAACTGCCGAGCGAGCCGGACCTCATGGCCTCGCTCGAACGGGCGGGGAAAGTGCAGCTCGATCCTTATGAGGATCAAGTTCTCGCCGGACCGTTGCTCGACGAAACGCCGGAGCCCGGCCAAATCGTATCGGAAGCGTATGACGAAAGTGTGGATACACACGAGTGGGAGCTTTCGAATGGAGCGCGCGTCATCGTGAAGAAAACGGATTTCAAGAACGATCAAGTGCTCATGGATTCCTTCAGTCCGGGCGGTCACAGCTTGGTGATGGATGACGAGTATTTGTCGGCGATTATGTCGACGATGATTTTGGGCGAAAGCGGCGCGGGGCGCTTTTCGTCGATCCAGCTGGATAATAAGCTGGCGGGAAAGACGGTCCAAGTGGCTCCGTATTTGACGGGCCAATACGAAGGATTACGAGGGTCCTCCTCGCCGAGAGATTTGGAGGTATTTTTCAAACTGCTTTATTTGCAGGCCACTCAGCCCCGCTTGGATAGGAAGGCGTATTCCTCGCTCGAAACGCGTCTGAAGGCGATGATCGCGAATCGAGAGAAATCGCCGCAATCGGTATTCCAAGACGCGATCGAAAAGGAAGTGTACGGCGATCACCCGCGTCACCAGCCGTTGAGCATGGAACTGCTTGAGGGGATCGATCCCGATCTAGCCTTGGCGGTTTACCGGAACCGCTTCAGAGACTTTAGCGATTTCACTTTCGTATTTGTAGGAGCGATCGATTTGGAGGAGTTGAAGCATTACGCGACGACCTATCTGGCGACGCTGCCGTCGTTAGACCGCGTGGAGAAGGGAATTCACGCGGGGGACGATCCCGTAACGGGCATGCGGAATGTAACGATCAGTTTCGGGTTGGAAGAGAAGACGAGCGTTCAGGTCATGTTCAATGGCGAAGCCGAATGGTCGCCAGATAATCGATACCTTTCGAGCGTAGTGAGAGACCTGCTGAACATTCGGATGCGGGAAACCTTGCGAGAAGAAAACGGCGGAACCTATGGAGTGGGCGTGTACGCTTCACTCATTGAAGAACCGGTCGAGCGATACGCTTCCGGATTCAGTTTCTCGTGCGATCCCGCGAATGCCGATATGCTGATAGCTGCGGGGCTTCAGGAGATTCTCGATCTGCAAGAGCGCGGAGTTCGGGTGAACAATCTCGAGAAGGTCAAAGAGATTCACCTGCGCGGATTCGAGCGCGGCCTGAAAGAGAACAATTTCTGGCTGCGAAACCTATCCTCGGCCGCTCGCGAGGAGCGTCCGTTTAAGGAGATAATCGAGTTTCCCGAACGCGTGCGCGTTTTCGATCCGTACTTGATTCAAGAGGCGGCGAAGAACTACTTCAATTTCGACAACATCGTGGTGGCGAAGTTGAATCCTAAATACGATTGAGGTTTGAACCGCTAATGGACGCGAATTTTCGCGAATGAGGAAGGTAGGGCTGACTATCCTTAGTCAGCCGAATGTAAGAGCGAGCTGCGGCTGACTAGGGATAGTCAGCCCTACCATGTCTACTCCTGAAGGATGGCTTTGAGGCGGTCGAGGTTGAGGATCTGGTTGAGCGATTCCTCTTGGACGACTTCGTTGGCGAGCGTTTCCTTCTTTAGTTGGAGCGTCTGGATTTTGTCTTCGACGGTACCGCCTACGATCAGGCGGTAGGCGTTGACGGCGTTCTCTTGTCCGATGCGATGGGTTCGGTCGATCGCTTGCGCTTCGACTGCCGGGTTCCACCAGGGATCGTAGAGGATCACGTAGGTCGCGGCAGTGAGATTGAGGCCGGAACCTGCGGCTCGTAGCGACAACAGAAAAGCGGTGACCGATTCGTCGTTCTGGAATTGGTCGACTAGCTCTTCCCGGTTTTTCGTCTTGCCGGTGAGCATGAGATGCTTACAGCCGAGCGTGTCCAGCTCTCCGCGTATGATCTCTAGCATCTCCACGAACTGGCTGAAAATCAGGACCTTGTGTCCTTCTTCCATAAGCTCGGAAACGTGATCGAGGAGCGCTTCCATCTTCGCGCTCTTAATGTCCGCGTACGCGGGGTCGATCAGGCGCGGGTGGCAGCAAATCTGTCTGAGGCGGAGTAGCGAAGAGAGGATGTTGAATCGCTCTTTGTCGAATTCGGCATCGGATTGGATATTGCCGATCCGCTGCTGCACGCCCTTGAGTTCGGCGGTATAGAGATCCTTCTGGTCGCCTTCGAGTTCGCACGTGAGGGTTTCTTCGATACGGTCGGGCAAATCCGGGGCGACTTGGGATTTCTTTCGGCGCAGCATGAAGTGACGGGTGCGATTGAAAAGCCGCTTAGACGAATCGGGATCCGTTTCTTTGTATTGGCGTTTGAAGGACGTTTGGCTGCCGAGCAATCCCGGCATTGCGAAGGAGAAGAGGCTCCAGAGGTCCAGCGTTCGATTTTCGATGGGAGTGCCGGTGAGTATGACGCGATATTCAGACTTGAGGGAACAGGCGGTCTTGGCGGTCTGCGACTGGGGGTTCTTGATGTACTGGCCTTCGTCCAGCGCGGCGACGGTCCATTCTTGAGCGAGGAAAAATTCGCGGTTGATTCGCAGCTGTGAGTAGTTGGCGACCAGTATGTCGATGTCGGCTGCTCTCCAGGATGCGGTGTTGACAACGGAGGGATCGAAGGTGGCGATCGTCAACAGGTCGGTGTGCCGTTTGACTTCCTGTTTCCAGACATGCATCACGGATTTCGGGCAGACAACCAGGCATTGAAAAGGCTCCTCTGCGGGGCGGTGCAGTTTTAGCCAGGTTAGCCAAGTCAGCGTCTGCAGGGTTTTGCCCAATCCCATGTCGTCGGCGAGGATTCCGCCGAATTTGTTGTTGGAAAGGAAAGCCAGAAACTTGAATCCATCTTCTTGATACGGGCGAAGCTTGGCGTTGATTCCTTTCGGCAGATTAGCGGGAGCTCGGGTTGAGATATCTTGGGCGCGTTTGCGAATGCTTTTCGCTAGCTGAGCGATGGCGGCGTCTTCGAGTTTCGCGTCGGCGAGCTGGATGGCGTGAAAGGAGTGCGAGTCCACGGCGGCCTCGTCGTCGGTCAGGCCGAGCTGGTTTAGGAGTTCGCGTTGTCCGGCCGCAACTTTCGTGTCGAAGCGTTTCCAGCCTTTGCCTTGCAGGTAGACGTATTGGCCTTTGGCCTGGAGGAGCAGTTTCTGTTCGCTCTCTGTCAACGCGGTATCGAGAAGTTCGGGCTCCAGATGAATATCGAACCAGTCTTGATTCGCGTTCTCGGAGACGTGCAGCGCGTAGCGGCCGGAGGGCTTCCCGTCAACGAGCGTGTCCAGTTCGTCGTCCGCTATGATTTGCAGTTCGCTGGGCAGACTTTGTATCCAGTGGGTGAATGCGTTGGGAAAATCATGATCGATCGGGCGGTGCCAGACGCCTTGATCGATTTCGGAGAGGTCGAATTCTTGAAGCTTCGTCAAGTAGGGCCCCGCAGCGGGGTATTCGAAAAGAGAGCCATCTTCCGCGGGCGCTGATTCTTCGCCCGATTCGAGATTCGAGGAAGGCGCCCAGCCTTGCTCGGTAAGGACGAACCAATGTTTCTGATCTCTAGAGACTGCGGCGACGGAAATTCTCAGGGCGCTCTGCTTAGAGAGAACATCTTTCGTATCGACCGTATCGCAATAGATGAACGGCTGGAGTGGGACGGGCACGATCCTGCCCTTCAATCGCTCGGGGAGAGGCAGTCCTTGGTTGCGGAGGAAGAGCAGTCCCTCGGGGCTTTCGATGGCTTCCTCGGGGATCTCGAAGGCCTGGTTTGGGTTCGCGTCTGGCTTGAGCAGATTGGGCCCGTAGAAAAGCTGATCGGAGTGGAGGTATAGCGCTTTGGAGCCAGGGAGATAGATAGTCGGGATCGGCGCGGGGCGACCATCTTCGAAAACGAGGTCGAGTCGATAGTCGCCGCTTTCGTTGGGGCCGCTTTCCGAGCCGGACCATTTGAGCCGTTCCTCGCGAATGGTGAAGGGGTTTCCATCTTTATTCACGATCCGGTCGCGCGTATCGGATCTATGGATAAGCAGATTGAGCAAGGAGCAGTCCTCGGGCTTTTCCAGATCGATGCGAACTCTTTGAGTGGACCGGTAGTACTCTTGAAATATCGCGCAGAGAGGCAGGCTGTTTGAGGTGAATCGGTCGAGGAAACCAAAATCCTTGGCGAGCCATTGGGTGAGTTCCTTCGCGTGCAGAAGAGTGAATTCCTGGAAGCCGGCGGCCTTCGCTTCCCATTTTAGGACGCGGCCTTGAAGAATCAGGCGAACTTCAAGCGAACCGGTATGGCTGAACTCGCGTCTCTGAGACAGGTTTCCAAGCCGGTTCTTCCAGAGGCGGCATTCCTTTTTCCGGTCGCGTTCGCGGATCTCGGTTCGGATGTCATCGACATGAGTATGAGCGCGGAGAAACTTCGGGATATCGATTTCGCGATCCGAGAAGATGAGAGCGATGTATTGCCAGAGCGAATACTCGTCTTCCGGATTGGAAATCCACAGGCCATTGGTAAGGGCAGCTTTTGGGTCCTTCTCGACATGGAGAATCTTGTTGTCCAGCAGGGCGATGTCTTTGGCGTGGAGAGCGTCCTTCCAATCGAGCATGTCCAGCAATTCGGTGAGCTGCTCGAAGAAGTCATTCTCGTTTTTCGAGAGCTTCCGACCCTCTGCGTTTTCGACTTCGATTTTCCAATCCTGTAGCGATTTTCCCATACGGCAATGAAGCCGCTCGGCTCCTTTATGTCGGCGAAGCTAATTGGAGCGGAGAGCGATGCAACAGGTTTTTGAGGAGGAGGGAGAGACGGGGAGAGGGAGAGATCGAGCCCTACCTTTGAGCAATCTACTTTGTCTTCGTCTTAAT
>JAJFLS010000755.1 GCA_021772595.1 Opitutales bacterium | reverse complement strand
AGGCAACGTACAGGCGCTGGTCCTCGGTGAACGCGGGGTCCTGCTTGTACTTCTGGTCCTCGTGCAGAGCCGCGATGCGGATCGCCAGGCGGTCCTCGATCAGAGTGCGGCCGATGTCCAAAGTTCCCCGGACAGTGCCGCGATGGTCGAAGCGGAAGGAAAACTCCGTGGTGTCGCTGCCGATGTACGCGCGCTTGGTCGAGTTGTTGATCACGCCACCCGGAGAGCCCAATCCGAAAAGGATCGAGTTCGGGCCGCGGTTGACCGTCACACGGGAGGTATTGTAAGAGTCGAACGGGATGTCCGTCTGGAAGTAGTCGCGCGTCAGATTCGCGCTCACCAGACCGCGGACGCGCTGGCCGCGCTGCGGATTGACTCGAGACTCGTTGGTGCCATTGTCGCCATTGGAGTTGGAGAAGTTGCCGAGAACCCCGCCGACTTCCATGTTGCCGACTAACGAAAGCAACGACTCGCCGTCGGTCGCTCCGGTGTCCTGCATGAACTCCTCGGTGATGACCGCGATTGAGGCCCCGAGGTCGCCGATATTCGAGCGTACGCGGGATCCCGCCAAAGTGGTGGTGGCACGATAGCCGACGTCTTCGGACGCATCGACCGAGAATGGGGACAGCTCAATGACTTCGTCATCGGAACTGTCCTGGGCCTGCAGCAGCAGCCCCGTGGTTACAAAACTAGCAAGTGCTAGTCTGGGTATGTTCATTTTCATCATAGGTGAGGGTGTTCTAGGTTTGGGTTTGGTAAAACGTGATACCAACAGGGAGCCTTACCTTCGCTAATTGCGTTGGTTAGGCAAAATTATGCAGGAGCAAATCCGTATAGGAAAATAAGCAGTCTGATTAAGGGATAGTTTTGCGACTTTATTTCAACTCGCGGGAGGGTAGAGTATGGGAGCCTGCAGCGACTCTTGTTTGTACCGCAAGAGGATGAGAAAATATACACTCTGTTTGCAACAAAAACTTTCCGATTTCGAGCAAACAGGATTACGCTTCACGCAAATCGGCTCGGATGAACTTTTTAGCCCACACGGGGTTCCCGCCGTGAATGCAGCGTGGAGGAGTGTAGGAGCCTGTCATTGACCCCGACCTGTCGGGGTCAATGACAGGCTCCTACATTTTGGAATCCCGTATCCATAAAAAAAGACCCCCGCCAACTAAGGCGAGGGTCTCGAAATTATAACCAGTTCAATCGGTCAGCTTAGAACGAGAAGGTGTTCGTCAAGAACCACTGCTGCTCGACTGGAATGCGGGTGAACGCAACCTGTCCGTCTGGATTGAAGGTGATTGGAATGTCGTCATCACCATTGCTGCGGTATAGGTTACGCGCGTTCAGCTGGACGGTCCAGTCAGCCCGGTCGTTCATGATCGGACGGCTGTAGCGGAAGAACAAATCACCATCAATGGAATCGGGGCCGAACCAAGGATTAGCGATATCAGGCAATACGGTGACTCCATCTTCATCGAGCCTGTTCGGATACCCACCAGCGACCTGGTCTTGGTAGCGGAGGCTACCACCGACCTGGAGACCTTTGAGGAATCCTTCGCGGAAGTCGTAACGACCCGACAAGTTAACGCGCCACTCGCGTTGCTCCGCCAGCTGCGTTCCGTCCTTACCGGCTTCGATCCGCATTTGACGCAGAACCGCTTCGTAGCGAGTTCCAATCGTCCCGACCTCCACTTGGAAAGGAGAGTCGCGAAGGTCCCAGAGCGACCATCCGCCAGGCGAGTTTGGAAGCGGCTGCTGCAGTCTTTCCGCTTGCGCGAAAGCCAGAGGAATCGCGACCGGACCCGTATTGGCGGTCACTGTCGCCTGCTGAGCCACGTTGAGCTGGATCGTGATGTTGTTGGTAAGTTGACCGACGATGTCGATCTCCTTGCCCTCTGCCACGAAGTCCTGAGTGGAGTTCAGACCCGTGAACGGATCGCTCAAATCCACTTTTTCGCCACTCTCGAGCGTTTCCACCCGGTAGTTGCGTGGACCTTGTATTCCAGGAAGGATCGCGTCAATGATGGCGGCGTAATACTCGTCGAACGAGGCGAAGCCCGCGATATCGGCGTCCGTCCCGCTGATACGTTGGCGATTGGTCTTGAAATCAGGACCGATATCCCCGGTATCCGGAGTGAATAGGGCGTCTGCGGCGTTGGGGAACAAGGCCGTGTCGATGTCGTTATCTGCGGATGTGATCCGGTCCAGGTAGAAGGAGAATCGTCCGGCGATACTGCCCAGCTGGCCTCCTAAGTTGGTAGTGGAATTCGAGCTCGAGGTTACGAAATCATTATACCGCAACGATAGCTTTCCTTCAAAGAAAGTGACCTGAAAGCCCTTTTCTCTGGTTTTCCCGAACGGAGGAGACAAGGGATCGCCGATGATGTTCTTGGCAACGCCTCCCGGAAGGAAGCTCTCCGCCTCATAATAGTGGCCCTGCAGATCCATACCCCAAGGGAGCTCGAAAAGAAGCTCTTCTGGAAACTTGCCGACAATACTTCTTGTGCTAGTAGTGTCCTCGAAGACGCTTGATGGAGTAGCTTGCAACTGCATGAGGTCCAAGTTGAACGAACCGTCAATCTCGTTGAGACCTGGCAGGTCGACTCGGTTCGCTCCGTCAGGTCCCGCAGCTCCGTAGCCAGTGCCCTGCAAGCGCTCAAACGCTTTTTGCTCGTCGGTCCGTTCAGCGTACATCGCGACGATATGGCCGTCTAGGAAAGTGCTCTGCAAACTCCAGGCCTCCGAGATTAGCTCCGTGCGGTTGAGATTGCCGGATTGAACGTTCTCGATGATTCTCCAGGTATTCCGGACGTCTACGTCCTGGCCATTATCGAAGTACCAGATGCCATACTCGTCGCCAATCTGAGGAAAGGGAACGTTTATGAACCCATCGAGACGCAAGTCATCAGCGCTGGCAAGTCCCCTCGCATCGGGAGCGAGATAGATCTGGCTCTTTACGATACGGCGGAAGTTGTCGCTAAGACCGTTGGAAATGTCGGCGCTGCCTGGGTCTTTTCCAGTATCGGCCCACCACGAGCCGCGAATCCCGATCGAACGGTTGTCGTTCGTGCGGTCTTCGTACAATCCGGTGAGCGTGTGCGTGCCCAGGATGCCAGCCCAGCGGTCGCTGTCCATAACGTCCTTGAAATCGAAGGTCCCGAATATGGTAGCGCGGAGTGTGTCCTGCTCATTCGTTCTCGTAGTGGTTGTGTTGTCATTCCAACGTACCACTGGGCGTCCCAAGTTCTCATTGAACAAGCGATCAGGTATCCCGTCGAAATCCGAATCGCCAGGCGCGTGGTTTTGCGAGATATCGAGCTGGATCGCTTTTCTATCAGCAGCGTCGAAGGGAGTGAACTCCTCTTTGTCGATAGTCTGCGTATCGAATGCGACCTCGATACCGGCACGGCCACCTAGCAATTCCTGCTCGAGGAATACCTGCTGGATGTCGAAATCGGTGTTAACGAAATTCGTCGTGCCCATGAAAAGGAGATTATGGTAGTCGAACACGTTGCGATTAGACAAAGACCTGTCCGAGAATCCAGTTCCGCCAGTCGCGCCAACGGTCCAACGAACGTCCTGCGTAGCAAACCCATTGGGACGCCAGCGGCCCATGATGCCTTGGATGCCCGCCAATTCCGAGCTGTTCCAGCCTGGCTCAGTCGTGTTGACCGTATTGTAATTAAGCGCTGGGAACAGGAAGTAAGGCGTGCCGTTTTGGCTGCTGTTTCTACCCCCTTCTGTCGGATCGTTGCCTAAAGGATTGCCGCGCTTGATGCGGTCGACCGTGGTGCGCGGGATAAATTGCCCCTCCGCTGCTGCGAATGTGTCAAGGTCTGCTCCTTCGGGAAGAGACTCAATGCCGGCAGCAATTGCCGCTTTTACTTGGGCCTGAGTTAACGCTCCATTACCTATATCGGTGAAAACAACTCCTGGGACTGAAAGAATTCTGTTCACGTCCTCCTGGGACCCAAGACCGTTCCACCAAGAAGAGAAGCGATCCGTTGGGGGAACCACGTCTGGCGGGTTACGCTCGATTTCCCCATTCTCGTAGCTACCGCGGATAGAGGTGCGGCCTAGGAAATTGGAGTTTTCATTCTTGAAAATCGTGGCATCGAAAGCCAGGTGCAAGCGAGTGTCCTCTTCGAACGCAGGATCCTGCTTGAATTTAACGTCTTCACGCAGACCAGCGATGCGAATCGCCAAACGGTCCTCAATAAGGGTGCGTCCGATGTCGAAGGTCGCGCGATTGCCGCCGCGATGGTCGAAGCGGAACGAGAAGTCCGTGTTGTCGCTGCCGATGTAGGCGCGCTTGGTGGAGTTGTTGATAACCCCTCCAGGAGATCCGAGACCGAACAGAATCGAGTTGGGACCGCGGTTGACCGTGACGCGAGTCGTGTTGTACGCGTCGAACGGAATGTCCGTCTTGAAGTAGTCACGGGTAAGAATCGCGCTTTCAAGACCGCGAACACGCTGCCCTCTCTGCGGATTAATTCGGGACTCGGTGGTGGAATTGCCGCTGGAATTGGAAAAGTTTCCAAGTACTCCGCCCACTTCGACGTTACCGACGAACTGGAGTAGAGACTCGCCATCGGTGGCTCCGGTATCTTGCATGAATTCCTCGGTGAGTACGGAGATCGAAGCTCCGAGATCGCCGATATTCGAGCGTACGCGAGATCCAGCCAAAGTCGTTGTGGCTCGGTAGCCTACGTCTTCAGATGCATCAACAGCGAAGGGGGACAGTTCGATGACTTCGTCATCGGAACCATCCTGGGCCTGCATCAGCAGCCCCGTGGATAAAAAGCCAGCTAACGCCAGCCTGGTCAGGTTCATTTTCATCATAGGTGAGGGTGTTCTAGGTTTGGTTTGGTTTGGTGAAACGTGACAATAGCACGAAGTCCGCCCGCTCTTATAATAATAGCGGCCGGGCTGAAAAAGTCAGGGGGCGTGTAGTTCTAGCAGCGATGGTTGTGCAGGAGGGAGGGGAGTGGCTGATAAGTTATTGGAAAGTAGCCATTTTAACAGAATACAGTAAACAGAGCATTTACAATATACGCGTTAAACTTAGCATTATCGATTGGTAGTTTGGTTAAGCGGATGGGATTGATCCGCATTGGCCGCCCGAGATAGAATACTATCTGAGGGATGCAGCCTTATGATTCGTAGTGTTTGGCAGTTTTTGTCAGACTACCCCCAAAGGTCAAGCCTCTTAGCAAAAAACAAAAACAGCTTCGCAGGACAATTGGGCTGACACAACTGGCTGGCCAATAGGTAACCTGTCAGTAGAACGCCCCCTCAAAGGACATCCAAAGCCGACCAGCGTCGGACTGCTCTCCTAAATCTTCTTCCCTTTGCTTTTAGCGTTGAACTGCCGGATCGAATTACATCTGATATTGTCATTCTGTCAGACAGGTTCCCCAACACGACGTCTTATGACGATATACCCTGAAGAACTTCCTCATCTCGGAGCGCTATCGCAAAGAGAGCAAGCGCGCGATCGCCTACGGGAACTCATCCTACGGGGAAAGCTGTCCAGCAAAGGCTACATCCCTTCCATTCGAAAAACGGCCGAAATGGTCGGGCTCAATCGAGACGCGGTTTGGCGAGCCTTCATTGATCTCGAAAAAGAAGGCTACATCCGCTCGACCGCCAACAAGCGCTACGAAATTCATCCGTCCTTCAAAAACTCGCATCTGCGACCGCTAGACGTTCGTTTGATCACAGTCGGTGAAGATTCGATTCGATTTTCCGGGCTCCAGCGATTCCACAAGGCTCTCGTAGAGAAAGAGTCACTCTACCGCATACGGCCCCACTTGAAATGCGTAGTCGACGCCAGCAACATCAAGCCGGAATGGCTCAAAGGCATGGACGGCTTGATCCTCGCCGGCTACTTCGATCATTCCGAGTTGATCGATTCCGTGACTAGTGGCATCCCCCGCATCGGAGTGACCACCTCCCAAGATTGGAATCCCGATATCTGGATCGACACTGACAATCGGCTGGCAGGCGAACTCGCAGCAAGCCACTTGATAGAAGTCGGAGCCCAATCCCCATGCATTCTGGCCTATGCAGAAACGGATACGAGACACACTCTCCGCAAGCTCGGCTTCCAGACGAAATGGATGGAAAGCGGACGCTCTCTCGATAAGGTTTCCGAGCATTGGATCAAACCCTTCAATACTTACCAAAGGGTCGTCGAGCTCGAACGAGCGGCTAGGGATCTTGGCGAATGCGACAGCGCGTTTTGCCTGGATTCAAATTCCGCGATCGATCTCCTGAACATACTCGACCACCGAAACATCGGAGTGCCCAGCACAATTAAGGTTGTGAGCGTCGACGGTACTTTCGAAGGGCTCAAAACCCGCCCCACGCTCACCTACGTCAAGCAGCGATTCAGAAACATGGCAGCCATCGCAGCCGAGAAAATGCGCCTGCTCTGCTCCCCTGGCGATACAAACGCGAAACGGCCAACCGCCGAAAAAATCTTCGTCGCCCCGGAACTGGTAATACGCGAGTCAGCGTGAGTCCCAGGCCGCCCGCACACGCTTCAATTTAATGTTTTTTTCAATTTGTAGGAGCCTGCTTGCAGGCGATTTCCTTCGTCATATCCCAGAGAAACAATCGCCTGCAAGCAGGCTCCTACAATCGGCGAACCGTCGATTTCGGCTTAGGTTAACGCCCAGCCGCCCAGCCCGCGGCAAATCGATGTCCGATGCAACGCGGCCTCCGGGAATATCATAGACTTTCGCCCAGCCCTCAGCATAACACGGCGAACACTCTTAGCTAACAAACCTATGAACATTACCGCATCGATCAAAGCACTCGCTCTATTCCTCCTTGTCTCGGTCGCCGCCCATTCTGCTGACCAGCCCAACATCCTCTGGATCGTAAGCGAAGACAACAGCCCCTACATCGGCTGCTACGGCGACCCGCTCGCCAAGACCCCTACCATCGACAAACTCGCCACTCAAGGCGTGCTCTACCAGAACGCCTACTCCAACGCCGCCGTTTGCGGCCCCGCCCGAACTACTCTCATTCTCGGTATGTACCCGCCATCTGTCGGCGGCGAGCACATGCGCAGCCAAGCCCCTCTTCCCAGCCACATAAAGATCTACCCGGAATACCTCAGAGAGGCCGGCTACTACACCACCAATAACAGCAAGCAGGACTACAATATCGATCAAAGCATGCCGGGCTGGGACGAGAGCAGTAACAAAGCCCACTGGAAAAACGGTCCCAAAGGAAAGCCCTTCTTCGCCATTTTCAACACCAACCTCACTCACGAAAGCTGCCTCCATCCCTCTCGCCACACGGTCGCCCCCGGAGCCGATCCGGCCAAGGTCCACGTTCCCGCCTACCTCCCGGACAACGCGACCACCCGCGAACGCCTCGCCGCCTACT
>JAJFLS010000754.1 GCA_021772595.1 Opitutales bacterium | reverse complement strand
GTTTCGCAGGTGCTCGGGATCTTGATCGCGTCCGGGATCGGCGGAGCGATCGGTGGAGCATTGGCGACCGCGTCTTTCAAGAAGGGCCCGTTGGCCCAGTGAGTTGATGTAGCTCAGTGCTTCTGCCTGAGCCTTGGACTTTGGTAGGGAGGACCGGCTCGGTCCTCCGTTTTTGGGGTCTGGATGTGGAGGACCGAGCCGGTCCTCACTACCTTTGAGAAATGCCCGCTAGCGACTTACTTCGTCTCGGAGGCTCGGGAGAGGATGTCGTACATTCGAGTGACCATGTCTTTGGGGTCTTCGAGGAGACCGGCAGCGATCATGGAATTGTCGAACGCTTGCAGGGTGATGAGCTTGGCGAGCTCCTCGTTTTCTTCGCGCTGCTTGTTCAGATTGATCATTAGCTGATGCCTCGGATTGATCTCGAAGAGGACTTCGGCGGGCATGCTGTTGTCTTGCCCCATTTGGCGCATCATGCGGCGCATTTGGGCGGACATAGCGTCGGGCGAGAGCGCCATCGCGGGGCTGTCGACGAGCCGGTCGGAGACTTTGACTTCCTTCACCTTGTCGCCGATGGTTTCTTTGAGCCATGCGCAAAGGCCTTTGGCTTCGTCGTCGCTGAGGGAGCCTTCGGTTTCGGGCTGTGGAACGTCGTCGAGTTTCAGGTCGCCTTGATCGGCGGAAACGAGCGTCTTCTCTTCGTATTCACGAAGATTGGACATGACGTATTCGTCGACGGGCTCGTAGAGGAAAAGCACTTCGAGTCCGCGGGCTTTGAAGCCTTCGAGGTAGGGACCGCTTTCGATGGACTCGCGGTTCTGGCCGATGATGTAGTAGATTTCCTTTTGCTCGTCCTTCATGCGCGACACGTAGTCGGCGAGGGAGGTCTTATTGCCTTTGTCCTGTGCGGACGATTCGAAGTAGAGAAGCTTGGCGAGTTCGTCCTTGTAGGTCGGGTCGACGGCGACGCCTTCTTTGAGGAAGAATCCGAATTTGTCGAAGAATTCCAAATACGCTTCGGGGCGTTTCTTGGCTTCCTGGGCGAGGAATTTCAGGAAGCGTTTGGTGATGACGCGGCCCAGGTTCTGGACTAGCGCGCGATCCTGCATTGTCTCGCGCGAGATGTTCAGCGGAAGGTCTTCGCTGTCGACCACGCCTTTGGTGAATCGCATCCACTCGGGAAGCAGTTCGTCGGGCTTAGAGTCGATGAGGACCTTGCGGCAGTAGAGCGCGACGGCGGGGTCGATGCGGCCGAAGCCTGCGCGTTCCGGATTTTCGTTGGGAACGAAGAGGAGGGCGTTGATGGCGAGCGGTGCGTCGGCGCTGAAGTGCAGGCGGTAGCGGGGCTCGTCCCAGGCGTTGGCTTGGAATTTGTAGAATTCGGTGTACTCCTCGTCCTTGATGTCGGATTTGCCGCGGAGCCAGATGGCGTCGATGGTGTTGACCTTCTCGCCGTTGAGCTTGATCGGAAACTGGACGAAGCTGGAGTAGCGTTTGATGATCTCCTTGATAGTGGAGTCGCTCGCGTATTGCTTGGCGTCTTCCTTGAGGGTGAGGACGATTTTCGTGCCGCGGCGCTGGCCTTCGACTTCCTCGATTTCGTAGCTACCTGAGCCGTCGCTAGACCAGACGTGGCCAGTCTCGTCTTCCTTCCAGGAGCGCGAGTAGACTTTGACTTGATCCGCGACCATGAATGCGGAGTAGAAGCCAACGCCGAACTGGCCGATCAGGTTGGCGCTTTTGTCGCCGCCTTCTTTGAGGGCTTGGAGGAACTGCTTCGAGCCGGAGTGGGCGATCGTGCCGAGGTTGCCGACGAGTTCTTCCTTGGTCATCCCGATGCCGAAGTCCTGGATCGTGATGGTGTTGGCGGTGTCGTCGGTGGAGATGCTGACTTCGAGGTCCAGCTTGTCGTCGAAAATGTTCTTCTCGGTCAGCTTGAGGTGACGCATTTTCTCGAGAGCGTCGGAACCGTTGGAGATCAATTCGCGGACGAAGATCTCCTTTTCGGTGTAGAGCGAGTGAATGACGATGTCCAGGAGCTGTTTGATCTCAGCCTGGAATTCATGTTTTTCGACGTTTGGCGCGTTCATGATAGGATTGATTGAAAATTCGGAATCTAGATGCGTTACGCGATAAAGGGCGGGCTTCAAGTCCAATTTTCGGTTCTGCGATTTCTTTGGAGTCGACTTCTGGTTGAGCCCATGGATGGAAACGGAAAAAACGCGAATTGTCCGTCGACCGTTTAAATTACAATGTTGTAATTTAAACGGTCGGAATTTGGCGATGGGCGCGTCGGAGAGAAATTCGGGGCGGATGCTTTTTTAGGCGCATGCATGTTTGGGTGGCGGGCGTTTTCTTTGGATGTAACGCTTTGACGCTTCCAGGCGTTCTGCAAAACGTGCCCAAAACGATGTTTGCTCAATCTCTTAGATTCGCTGGTATCTCGATCTTCATGATCGGTATGCTCATTTGGCTGATAGGCGGGGCGAGAGCGGGATTTACCAACACATCGATCGAACATGTGAAGGTGGACGAGATCACGGGTCTCGAATTCACGGAATACGAGGACGGCTTGGAGCCGGGAATCGAATTCATCGCGGCGGGTTTCTTCGGATTCGGCGTCCTCGTGGCGGCGGGAGCTTATTTTGAAAACAAACAAAAATTATGATCACACCAAAAACCTATAATATGAAACGTATTCTTGGAATTTTCGCCGGCTTGTCGCTGGCCGCCAGCTTGTTCGCCGGCGGAGCGATTTTCGACTTCAAAGACCCTAGCGGGGTGAGCAATCTCAAATTCGACATGACCGCGCCGGTCGAGTCCATTAGCGGAACCGCCGACGGGATCACGGGCTCGGTCCATTTCGACGCGGCCCATCCCGGCGAGACGAAGGGCAGCCTGGTCGTGAGCACGAGCTCGATCATGGTGCCCAAGAGCAAGATGCGCGAGCACATCATGGGAGCGATGTGGATGGACGCGAAGAAGTATCCAGAACTGAAATTCGAGCTTACGAATCTCGCGGACGTGAAGGATGCCGGAGACGGCACTTTCAAAGGCAAGGCCAAGGGCGTGATGACGCTCAAAGGCGTCGCCCAGGAGTTGGACGCGGTCGTGACGATCAAGCATCTCGTCGGAAAGCTCGGCGCGAAGCTGCCGGGCAAGAAGGGCGACCTGCTCGTTGTCAGCGGAACACTCGTGGTAAACCGCGATGATTTCAACATCAACGCGGGCCAGAAGCTCGACAAGGTGGCCAATGATATTCACATCGCATTGAATCTAGTCGGCTACGCGGAAATGTAGATGGCTTGCCGAGACACGAAAAAGCCCGCCGATAATGGCGGGCTTTTCTGTTTTCAAATTCTATTGCGAACCGGGTGTCAGGTCGCTTCCTGCAAGGACTCTTCGTCTTGGGGAACGACGTGTCGGTCGATCAAGTCCACGATCAGATCGACCTTGGGCTTGGTTCCCCACTCGTCGGCTCCGACCGATTTGCATTTCTCGATCATCTGTTCGTTGATGAGGGAGGAGAAAACGATC
>JAJFLS010000753.1 GCA_021772595.1 Opitutales bacterium | reverse complement strand
GCCTCCAGGTACAATCCATCGAGAAACACGCGTCCCAAGTCCGCCATCGCTCGGCATGATCACCCGTGACATCGGTGACGTCCTCCACGGTCGTGCAGAAACAAGTCGGACAAACCAAGGTGCAGTTGGCGCAGGTGAGGCAGCGCTCGGCCACATCATCCCATCGCGGATGCTCGAGGTTCTCCAGCAGCAATTTCGGCAGCTGCTCGGTATCCATTTCCCTCCCCATGTTTTCGGCGGTTGCCGCGACGACGGACTCGGCTTGTCCAAGATCTTCAGCGACGGCAGGACGCGACGGCAGACCTTTGAGAATTTCCGCACCTGCCTTGCTTCCGGCCTCAAGAACGAAACGGTGGCCGCCGGGACCATCCAGCAATTCGGTGAGGGCGATGTCGTAGGGAGTCTTTCGTTCTACTTTCGGACCGGTCTTCATCGAGACGCAGAAACAGGTACCGCCAGCGGTGCCGCAATTTACCGCCACGGTGAATATATTGCGCCTTCTCTTCTCGTAGTGGGAATCTGTGACACCGTTGTCCAGGAATACTCTATCCTGAATGGCGATGGCGTGCAGTTCGCAGGAACGCACGCCAATAAACGCCCTCGGCGGCACGTCTGCATCGCCTGACTCGAAATGCATGGCGCCATCCGCGCCGCGTTCAGCGGAAACCAATTTCACCCTCGGCGGGTGGAGATACTCTTTCCACGATCGTGGTCCGACTACGTATCCAAAAAGCGCTGCATCGTCACGTCGACGCAGTCGATAATGGCCAGCCTCTTGCTCGTCGATCCAACCCGCCGGCATATCCGCGTCCGACTGGATCTCCTCGTACACGATGGCCTGATCTCGAACCGTCGGTCCAATGACCGAATAGCCTCGCGCCTGAAGCGCCGCGATGAGGGCTCCGAAATCAGATCGCGCAATCACAATGGGAGCTAGATTTTCCATAGAGTTTGATCTAACAAATACGGGGAAGCTGCTCGCCTGGCAACATTTCTACGACCCGGAGCGTGCCTAAAGTGGATTTGAGCGCGACCTGGCCGGAGTTCCCCGCGCCGATCGCCCCAATTGCTCGGGAATGGGCCGTATCCGGGAATTTAGACAGGATTTCGAGCGCCGGCTTCACGGCATCCTTCGGCAGAATTACGATCATGCGTCCTTCGTTAGCGACGTAGAGCGGATCAAGTCCGAGAAGCTCGCAGGCTCCTTTCACCTGGAGCTCGACCGGGATATCGCATTCACGAATCTCAGCCGAGAGTTTGGAGGCGAGCGTCAACTCTTTGAGCGCGCTGGCGAGACCGCCCCGGGTGAGATCGCGCAGACAATGAAGCGGCAATCCCGCTTCGATCATCGCGAGAACCGACCTGTGCAGGGCGGCAGTGTCGCTCTTGATGGTGGTTTCGAAGTCTAGCTTCTCGCGCTCGGCGAGGATGCAGATGCCGTGGGATCCGATATCGCCGCTGAGCAATATAACGTCGCCGGGCTGGATCGATTGCGGACTTATGGCAAGATCGTATTCGATAATTCCGATCCCGCTCGTATTTATATAGAGGCCGTCGCCATGTCCACGGTCGACCACTTTCGTATCGCCTGTAACCACGTCGACGCCGGCTGCGGCTGCGGCTTTTTTCACAGAAGCGAGAACTCTCTCCAGCTCGTCCATCGGCAGACCTTCTTCGAGGATTAAGCCCGCGCTCAGCCATAGCGGTCGCGCCCCAGCCATAGCGAGATCGTTGACTGTGCCGTTCACTGCAAGCGTGCCGATGTCGCCCCCGGGAAAGAACCGCGGCTTTACCACGTAGCTGTCGGTAGTGAAAGCGAGCCGGGCATTCGGTTCGCCCGGAAGCTTGAGAACCGCGCTATCATGTCCCTGCCGCAGGGCTTCGTTGTCGAGGGCAGGCAAGATCAATTGCTCAAGCAAGCGATGCATCAGAATGCCGCCGCTGCCGTGACCGAGTTGGACAGTCTTCTTAGAGTTTGGAAGAGGTGGATCGGAAGGAACGGTCACGATAAAGAACGGGTTCGATAGCGATAGTAAGCCGCGCAGGCGCCCTCGTTGGAGACCATCGTCGCGCCGAGCGGATTCTCCGGCGTGCAGTCTTTGCCGAAGTGCGGGCACTTGTCCGGCTGCAGTCGCCCTTGGAGCACCAGACCGCTCAAACAACGCTCGTCGTCTTCGCTGGTCGGTTTGTCGAACTCGAATTTCTTCTCTGCGTCAAAAGCGGCAAATTCCGGAGCGAGCCCCAGTCCGCTCGCGGGAATTTCTCCGAGTCCGCGCCATTCGCGCGGGATGACTTGGAAAACCTGCTGGATCAGATTCTGGGCCGCTTCGTTGCCTTGATCACGGACCGATCGCGAGTATTGGTTCTCCACCTCGAACCGCTCTTCTTCAAGTTGGCGCACGCACAGTAAGATTCCTTGCAGTATATCGACCGGCTCGAAACCGGTCACGACGATCGGCACGCGGTATTTGGCAGCGATCGGTTGGTACTCGTCGCAGCCCATGACAGCGCAAACGTGGCCGGCTGCGAGAAACGCCTGTACCGTGTTTCCTGGCGAGGTCATCAACGCTTCAATGGCTGGCGGGACAAGTACGTGGGAACAGAGGATCGAGAAATTCGCGATTCCCTGAGCCTTGGCCTGGTAAACCGCCATCGCGTTGGCCGGCGCCGTCGTCTCAAATCCCACGGCGAAGAATACGACCTCGCGATCGGGCGACTCCTTCGCCAATGCGAGCGCGTCCATCGGAGAATAGACACTACGCACATCGCCGCCCTCAGACTTCGCAAGGAAAAGGTCTCCCTGCGTTCCTGGCACGCGTAGCATGTCGCCGAATGAACAGAGGATGATCTCCGGCCGACGAGCCAGAGCGATCGCCTTGTCGATGATCGGGGTCGGAGTAACGCAAACGGGACAACCCGGCCCATGAATAATTGTCAGCTCCGGAGGCAGCAGCGAATCCAGACCGTATCGAACAATCGCGTGCGTCTGTCCTCCGCAGACCTCCATCAGCACCCAAGGCTGCGTCACCGCCGAAGCAATGGCCTCCGACAGATGACGAACGGTTTCGGCATCACGGTATTCGTCGAGATATTTCATTTCCGTCCGGCGCCCAGATGAATGGTGTTGCTTTAATCCAATCACGGCGAGAAACGATGGCAATACTAACTGGACGGCTCCGCGGACGCGTGTTCGAACTACATTCTATTACCCGAGTGTTTAACCGGATACGGGAGATGGGATACCACACCCTCTAGGAGCTAAGTTATGCGCGATTGAATCATCTCCGATTGCCAATCAGCGCAAAGCAAGCGACAGTAAGGACGTGGCATATTCGAAACTCCTCTTTA
The DNA here is from genome assembly GCA_021772595.1 of Opitutales bacterium. GTDB lineage: Bacteria > Verrucomicrobiota > Verrucomicrobiia > Opitutales > Opitutaceae > Pelagisphaera. The sequence goes on along the minus strand of JAJFLS010000753.1, from coordinate 5,280 downwards.
GCGTAACGTCGCTTTCTACTATTCTTCTTCTAATTGCGTGCCAATCGAAGGATAAACCGAATTCGCCGCTTCGAGATGCGCTGACCTTTCATGCGTCCTTCGACCATGGGCCAGACGCAGACTTTGCGAAAGGAGATCCTAGGCTCTTCACAGCGACCGCAGCCCGGCCGCAATTACACTCGATACCAGGACTTCTCGACGATGTAACCATCAGCGAAGGTGTTGGCCGATTTGGAAACTGCATCTCTTTCAATCCTCCAGATGATATAAAGGGAACGCGCGCGTTTTATAAACTGGCGGAAAACTTGCCTTATGCAGATAGGGACTGGAACGGCACCCTTTCATTTTGGATACGCGTGACTCCAGACGAGGATCTCCGACCCGGCTTCACGGACCCCTTGCAACTCACGCCTAGGTCGGCCCTGGACGGAGGCCTATGGGTCGATTTCGATACGGGAAACCCAAGGCAATTCCGGATGGGAGCCTTCCCGGACAAGGCCATCTGGAATCCTGAAGACAAGAAACCCAGCGAGATTCCAAACACGGGGAAGCCGTTGATCTCTGTAGTGAATCCGCCCTTTTCCCGCGACCACTGGTCACACATCGCCATGACGTTTGAAGGGTTCAACAACCCAGGAAAAGACGCCGTGGCCAAACTCTACCTCGATGGTAAACTCCACGGAAGTCTTTCTGGCTGGGAGCAAATCTACAACTGGGATGTCGATGCGGCTCAAATCCGGCTTGGAGTCAACTTTGTAGGCCATCTCGACGAGCTCTCCTGCTTCGATCGAGCATTAGGTTCCGAAGAAGTAGCAGCATTGCATGCGCTTGAAGAGGGAGTAGGCGGATTGCTCGGAGGAAATTGAGATATCCGCTTAATATTCTTCGATCTCAAGCGCTTACATCCTTGAAAAAAGCGAGGGAATAAACTAGCTTGTTAAGGCTTTGCTGGACTCACGCTTAATGGCCCGCACATGCAAACGGGGCAGAGAGCGCAACCAATTAAACTAAGGTAGTTCTATGATCGTTCTCACAACCAATCTCATCAAATGGTTCGCCGATATCTCGATCGATGACGTTCCTCTTGTCGGTGGCAAAAACGCTTCGCTTGGCGAGATGTTCCGGGAGCTTGCCAGCAAGGGCGTCAAAGTCCCAGACGGCTTCGCAATCACTGCGGACGCTTATTTGCATTTCATTCGCGAGGCGGGGATCGACGAGCGCATACGCACCATTCTCGCAGATCTAGACACAGGCGATGTGGATAACCTAAGCGAACGCGGTCATTCCGTTCGCCAAGCCATTCTCGACTCCTCATTGCCAGAAGACTTACAAGAGCAGATCGTTTCGGCGTATCACCAGCTGCAGGGCGATGGCAATTCGCCTCTCGATGTCGCAGTGCGTTCCTCGGCGACCGCCGAAGATCTCCCCGATGCGAGTTTTGCTGGACAGCAGGAAACCTATTTGAACGTACACGGCACCGCTTCGCTCCTGGAGACTTGCAAGCGTTGCTTCGCCTCGCTCTTCACCGACCGGGCCATAAGCTATCGCGTGGACAAAGGCTTCGATCATTTCAAAGTCGCCCTCAGCATCGGCGTGCAACGCATGGTGCGTTCCGATCTCGCCTGTTCTGGCGTCATGTTCACCATCGATACCGAAAGCGGATTCCGCGATGCCGTCATGATCAGCGCCGCCTACGGCCTAGGCGAAAACGTGGTGCAGGGTTCGGTGACGCCCGACGAATACATCGTTTTCAAACCGACGCTGAAGACCGGCCACCGGCCCGTGCTACAAAAGACCGTCGGAAGCAAGGAGTTCAAACTCGTTTACGACGTCGGTGGCGGAAAGATGGTGAAGAATATTCCCGTTGAGCAAGGCGACCGCGCCAAATTCGCTCTCAATGACGACGAGGCGCTCGAACTCGCGCGCTGGGGCTGCATCGTCGAAGACCACTACACGGCCAAGCGCGGACAAGACGCGCCAATGGATCTGGAATGGGCCAAAGATGGGCTCACCGGCGAACTGTTCATCGTGCAGGCCAGACCCGAAACGGTACAGTCCCGCAAGAATAGCGACGTATTGGAATCCTATCAGCTGCAGAAGCGTAGCGACATTCTAACTACGGGACGAAGCGTCGGAGCAAAAATAGCGACAGGACGAGCGCGTGTCATCAAACGTGCCGAACACATCGGCCAGTTCCGAGATGGCGAGGTACTCGTCACAAACAAGACCGATCCTGACTGGCAGCCCATCATGAAAAAGGCGGCCGCGATCATCACAAATCGCGGCGGACGCACTTGCCACGCCGCGATCGTGAGCCGCGAACTCGGGGTCCCTGCCATCGTTGGCACCGAGCGCGGCACGGATGAGATCAAAGACGGTCAGATGGTGACGGTGAGCTGCGCCGAGGGCGATACAGGCTTCGTCTACGAAGGAGACCTGCCTTTCGAGGTGATCCGCACAGATCTCAAAACCCTCGAAAAACCACGCACGAAAGTGATGATGAACCTCGCCAATCCCGAGGTAGCGTTCGCGCATTCCTTTATTCCGAACGACGGCGTCGGTCTCGCCCGGATGGAATTCATCATCAGCAACTACATCAAAATACATCCCCTCGCTTTGATCGAGTTCGATCAGTTGGCCGATCTCGCCGCAAAGTCGGTGATCGAGCAATTGACCTCTATATACACCGACAAGCCGCAGTACTTCGTCGACAAACTCGCTCAAGGCGTCGCTATGCTCGCCGCCGCGTTTTACCCGAAAGATGTAATTCTTCGCATGAGCGATTTTAAAACGAACGAGTACGCCAACCTGATCGGCGGGCGCGCTTTCGAACCTGCAGAAGAGAATCCCATGATCGGATTTCGCGGAGCTAGTCGCTACTATCATCCGCACTACCAGGAAGGATTCGCGCTCGAGTGTCGGGCGGTCAAAAAGGTTCGCAATGAGATGGGGCTAACAAATCTAAAGCTGATGATCCCCTTCTGCCGCACCGTCGAGGAAGGCGTTCGCGTGCAGGCTGAGATGGAGAAGCACGGTCTCAAGCGAGGGCAGGACGGACTCGAGATCTACGTCATGTGCGAAATCCCAAGCAACGTCGTCCTCGCGGACGAGTTCGCCGACATTTTCGATGGCTTCAGCATCGGCTCGAACGACCTAACTCAGCTCATCCTCGGAGTAGATCGAGACAGCGAGATCGTCGCTCCCATTTTCGACGAGCGTAACCCCGCGGTGAAGAGAATGATCGCGCAGGTCATAGCCGCTTGTCGCGCAAAAGGACGCAAGATCGGCATCTGTGGCCAGGCCCCAAGCGACTACCCCGAATTCGCGCAATTCTTGGTCGAGGAAGGCATCGACAGCCTCTCGCTCAATCCCGACACTATCCTGAAAACGACCTTGGCAATCCTGGATACGGAACAGCGCATCGAGAAGGCGACGGCGGTCTGAGAGAGTTTCAATAAGTCGCTTCACGAATTCCGCTGGAACCAATCGACATTCCCGCCATCAGAGTAAATCTAAACTGTGCCGAATTCGAATCTAGCCAAACGCGCCGTGCTCGCGGTCCTCCTAGCTCTCGCTGTAACGAGCCCGGCAACCGCCGAGAACACGCTCAGCCACAAAGCGCTCTTCGCGCCGAACACGACCTATCCCTACTTTGAGAAAACCGTGCTTCCGGCGGAAGCCGTCGACGGCGAATTCGATGTCAAGGCCGCCCGCTTTCTCGCCGAGGCCAGCCTGCTCGCCTACGTCACCGAACCAGCGTTCATCAAAACGAGACTAGCCAAGGCAGGCTTCAGTAACGCGATTTTTTTCGACCGCAATGGCGCTTTCGCGTTTCTGGCGATCCGTGAAGACGCGTTGCTCTTGACCTTCCGTGGGACCGAGCCCGCGGATCGCATCGACTATCTGACCGACGTAAAAATCGTGCAGAAGAAATTCCTCGACTACGGGACCGCCCATCAAGGATTCATCGAAGCCCTTGACTGGATTAGCGAGGACATCGACGCGGCGATCACGACGCTCTTGGCGGAGAATCCAAGACCCGCCTGGGTAACTGGCCATAGTCTGGGCGGTGCCCTGGCGACGCTCTACAGCATTCGTCAGCACAAAGTGGTTACAAGCGTCTACACGATGGGGACCCCGCGCCTAGGTGGCATAAAATTCGCGAAGAACGTCGAGGGCCTCGTCAATCTGTACCGATTAATCAATGACAACGACATCATCCCGAGACTTCCCACGCCTCCGTTCTACGCCCACATCGGCTCGACCTATTTCATGAGCTCGAAAGGAGAGCTGCTCAAGGATCCTCCTTTCACCAAAAAATGGGACAGCCACACCAAAGGCCACGTGGATCTCATTGAAACGCTCTATAAGAAGCACTGGCTCGAAGGCCATTTCAACGCCGTCCCAACCGACTACATCGTCGACCATTCTCCCCGTCTCTACGCCGAAGCGCTTGCGAAGATCGATAAGGACTGAGAAGGAATCCTATTAATTTCGACTCCAAAAATAGATCTATTTATTGATCTATATCATGACGCAAAAGGTCGGCTGCTGATACGATGCGTATCCATGACGTCCGCTCCTCCGACCAAGCTGCGACCCTTCATTGCCGAGCCGTTCCGGCTCTTCTTTCCTGTTGGCATGGCCTTCGGGCTCGCCGGCATTCTTCTGTGGCCACTCTTCCACGCAGGATGGCTGCCCTACTACCCGGGATTCGCCCACACACGACTGATGATCGACGGATTCGCAGGGTTTTTCGTTTTCGGATTTCTCATGACCGCAGGGCCTCGCCTGCTGGAGGTTCGACCCTTTTCAAGCAATGTCGTGATGGGCGTTTTCGTCTTGTCTACCGCTGCTTGCTTCGCCCAGCTCTTCAATCAAACCGCCCTCGGAGACGCCCTTTTTGGCCTGGCGACTGGAGTGATGATTTTCAACGCGGCAAATGCCTACCGCGCTCGGACCGACAGCCCGCCTCCGGGATTTCCACTCGCGGCATTGGGACTCGTCTGCGCTTGCCTCGGGAGTCTCCTGCTCGCTTTGTCGACCACTACCGAAGCGACGGCCACCGGATTGGCTCTTGGCAAGATCCTGCTTTTTCAGGGCTTCACTCTCCTGCCCATTGCTGGAGTCGGAGCGTTCTTTTTCCCAAAAATCCTCGGAGGGCGAAACACTCACGCCTTCCCCGAAATGCTTCGTCCCAACGAGGAATGGAAACGGCGTTTCCGCCACAGCCTCTACGCCGCGATCGGTTTCCTGGCCTCGGTCGCTCTTGAACTTTCC
>JAJFLS010000752.1 GCA_021772595.1 Opitutales bacterium | reverse complement strand
CCGATTCAAATTGGTATTATAAATAAGGGCGGTCAGGGCGAACGAATCTATTCTCCGGAAGGGCATGGGATCACGCTTTCGGCTCATGGCGGAGGCGCGGCGGCCAAGACGGGCGCGTATCTAATTGATGGAGTCGTGCGCAAGCTACACCCGATCGAATGCCGGCGGCTGATGGGATTTCCAGAAAACTTCAAGATCGATCCTCGCCGAGGGCAGGCCTACAAGCAGTTCGGAAACGCGGTTGTGGCGACCGTGATCGAGGCGATCGGAAAAGAGCTGCTGGACGCCGCGAAGCTCCGCTGGATCCAGTCGGAAATGGATTTAGCGTGACGATGTTTGAGAGTTGGTTGGAGGTTTTCTTCATCGTCTTCGTCCTTGTCTAACATTCTAGTGAAATAGATTTATGGCTCTTGCTCATGAACGACTAATTGTCTATCAGAAGTCCATCGAACTGGTCGCTTGGTCACAGAAATTGATGGATTCACTTGAGTCGCCAACGGCGGCGAAAAACCAACTTGAACGAGCCTCAAATAGCGTTCCTCTCAATATAGCTGAAGGCAATGGAAAGTTCTCGCGGAAAGACCAGTCCCGATTTCTCCAAATTGCTCAAGGTTCTGCTTTCGAGTGTGCGGCATGTCTTGACGTTCTTGTTGCTAGAGAGTTCGTGACGATAGAAGAAATTGAATACGGAAAGACTTTGGTTGAAGAAATTGTTCGAATGTTGATGGGGCTAATCTCGAACAGGAGAGAAACTGGAGTGGGGGAAGACGCGGCGAATTACGGTTTGAGATTTGAGGGAGACGAGGACGAAGACGAAGACGAGGACGAAGAGTGAAAGCATTTTGTCATAGGGGACTTACGGCTTGTGGAGCTGAGGTGGGTTGGCTTAATTGGTTACGAGAATGACGAAAACCAAAGAAAAGCGGTCGGTTGACATGCAGATCATGCGGGACTGGGTGGAACCGGGTTCGCGCGTGCTGGACTTGGGCTGCGGTCGCGGGGTGCTGTTGGAGTATTTGAAGCAAACACGGCAAGCTGAGGGTGTCGGAGTCGACCTTAGTCCGGATAAGATCCACGCGTGCGTGAAGCGTGGACTGTCGGCGTATTTGGGAGATATGATGGATTTCATGGACTCGTTTCCGGACGGGCATTTCGATCGTGTGATTTGTTCGCGGACCTTGCAGGAACTGGACAATCCATCGCAAGTGATCGACGAGGCGTTACGCGTGTCGCGAAACTTCACGATCGGATTCGTGAACTTCGCCTACTGGAGAAACCGGTTGAGCCTGCTTTTCAAGGGGCAGCGATTGGAGAACGAAGTGTTCCCAACGCCGTGGGCCCTGTCGCGTCGCGGCAATCCACTTTCCGTGCGGCAGTTCGATGCCTATTGTAAAGTGCGCGGGATCAAAGTGGTGCGGAAAGTCTTTCTGAGAGGCAATTGGAAAACCGAGGTGACGAGCGTTCCGAATTGGCTTTGCGGATACGCGATCTACGACCTCGCATCGGGGTGAGTGGAGAATTACTCCCACGAAGTTCACAGAGATCACGAAGAGAAAGCCTTCGTGTCTTTTCGTGAACTTCCTGGGCAGTCTTTCCCCTAGCTCGCGAGGAAGTCCCTGATCAGGCCGAACAGTTCGGGGGATTCGATGAGGAAGGAGTCGTGGCCTAGGTCGAGATCGAGTTGGGTGTAGGAGGCTTCGATGCCTTGTCTCAACATTGCCAATACGATTTCGCGATTCTGCTCAGGCGGGAAAAGCCAGTCGGAAGTGAAGCCGACCGAAAGCGCTTTGCACTTAATACCCTTAAACGCTTGATCGAGGCTCCCGTAGGCGCCGGCCAAATCGAAGTAGCCGAGAGCGCGCGTGAAATACAAATACGTATTCGCGTCGAAACGGTTGATGAAGCTCTTGGCTTGGTAGCGAAGGTAGCTTTCAACTTCGAACTCAATGTCGAAAGAGTAGCTTTGGTCCTTTCCTCCCGGGCGCTTGCGTCCGAATTTCCGGTCCATGCTTCGGTCGGAGAGGTAGGTGATGTGGGCCATCATACGGGCGATCGCCAAGCCGACGTTTGGGCCTTTGTCGGAATCGTAGCTTCCCTCCTTCCATTCGGGATCCTGCATGATGGCTTGGCGACCGACTTCGTCGAATGCGATAGCCTGAGCTCCCTGTCTCCAGGTCGTGGCCATGGGAACGATCCGTTTGACGTAGTCGGGATATTCGATGGCCCATTGGAGGACTTGCATGCCACCCATCGAGCCGCCGATGACGGCGTAGAGTTCGGTGACCCCCAGATGGTCGAGGAGTATTCGCTGGGTTAGCACCATGTCGCGAATGGTGACGAAGGGGAATGTGAGATTGTACGGTTGGCCGGTTTTCGGATCGATGGATTTTGGGCCGGTCGATCCTTGGCAGCCGCCGATGCAGTTGGCGCAGAGGACGAAAAACTTGTTGGTGTCGATGGGCTTGCCAGGTCCGATCAAGCTGTTCCACCAGCCGGGCTTCCGGTCTTTGAGCGAATGGACCCCGGCGCAATGGTGGTCGCCGGTCAATGCGTGGGAGACGAGCACGACGTTGTTCCGGTCCGCATTGAGGCGTCCGTAGGATTCGTAGCGCAAGATGAACTCGGGGATGGACTGGCCGCTCTCGAATTCGAAAGGCCCCGTGCACTTGAAGTCTTTGGGCGTGACGAGGCCGACTTCTCCGTCGAGTTGCTGAGTTAGGTCTTCCCCGGCTGCGTTCATTTGAGGATGAAAGTAATCAATGAAAAATCGCCTGCAAGCAGGCTCCTACGTTATGACGCGAAATATTGGAGTTTCATTGTAGGAGCGGCTCGTTTAGCTCACTCCTCGGGCATGAATTCCGCGGGAATATCCGCGTTGTGGAAGACGTTTTGCACGTCGTCGAGGTCGTCGAGCAAATCAATGAGGCGCATCACTTGCTTGGCGTCATCGGCGCTGGTGATCGCTATGAGATTCTCGGGAAGATAGGCGAGCTCGGCGTTGTCGGGCTCGATCTCGGCATGGGAAAGGGCTTGGCTGACATGGTCGAACTCGGCGAGCGGGGCGAGTACTTCGAAGTACTCGTCCTCGACTTTCAGGTCTTCGGCTCCCGCTTCGAGAACGATATCCATCAGTTTCTCTTCGTCGGTCTTGTCTTTGGAGATGATGAACTGCCCGTTGCGGTGGAACATGAACGCGACTGCCCCGGCTCCGGCGAGATTGCCGCCGTTTTTCGAAAAGGCGGAGCGAACATCGGATGCGGCCCGGTTCTTGTTGTCGGTGGTGATTTCGACGATAACCGCGACTCCGTGCGGGGCGTAGCCTTCGTAGACGAATTCTTCGTAGACGACTCCCGGGAGCTCGCCGGTCCCTTTTTTGATGGCGCGGTCCATGTTGTCGACCGGCATGTTCTCGGCGCGCGCTTTGAGGAGCACGGTACGAAGCTTGGGGTTCATGTCCGGATCGCCCCCGCCGTTTTTCGCGGCGAGCGTGATGTCTTTGGAAAGGCGGCTGAAAATTTTGCCGCGCTTGGCGTCAGCGGCGCCTTTTTTGCGTTTGATCGTCGACCATTTGCTGTGTCCGGACATGGCTAATCTAATTTAAGAAGTAAGATTTAGGAATTAAGAATGAGATTGAGGGAAAGGGAGCGGCTACTTTTTGCGTTTCTTCTTTTTCTTAGGCTCATCCATCGCCTTTTTCAAGGCTGGGGGAAGGACGAATTCGAAATCAACGGCTTTGCGGTTGATCATCCATTGCTGGCCGATGGTGAAGAGATTGTTGATGGTCCAGTAAAGGACGAGCCCGGAAGCGAAGGTGTAGATGATCGGGAAGAAGATGTAAGGCATGTACTTCATCATCTTAACCTGCGCGTTGTCGACTGACGGGGTGGGCATCATTCCCATTTGGACGACCATCGAGACGAGGTAGATGAAAGGGAGGATGTTGAACTGATCGCCCATGAACGGGATCGTGAACGGCAGCGTGAATAGGCCTTCTTGCATGGACAGATCGGGGATCCACATGAATTCCGACAGTCGGAGTTCTGCGGCGCTGCGCAGCATATAGAAGAGGCCGAAGAAGATCGGGATCTGAATCAGCATCGGCAGGCAGCCGGCGACCGGGTTGATCTTGTTGAGCTTGTACATCTCCATCATCAGCTGCTGCTTCTTCTGGGGATTGTCGCCGAATTTCTCGTTGATCGCCTTCATCGGCTCCTGGAGCTTCGACATGCGCTTCATCGAGCGCGAAGACATGATGTTGATGGGCAGGAAGATGATCTTGATGGTCAGAGTCAGGAGGATGATCGCGATGCCGTAGTTGTGGACGAAGCCGTGGAAGGCGGTCATCATAGTCAGCAGGAATTTGGAAAACGGGCTGACGAAGCTGAATTGCATGACGTCCTCGGTGCTTTCGCCGACGCGGCTGATGCGGTCGAATTCCTTCGGGCCGATGTAGAAGTTGAACCCGAAGGTCTGCGTGTCTAGCGGAGCGAGCGTGAAGCTGTCCATTCGCAGGGATCCGGTAACGCCGAGCTGAGGTTTCGTCGAGCTGCCGTTTTTGGGGAACTGCACGGGCTGGGCGAGGTAGCCGATGCCGTTGATGTCGGGCTTGAGGATCGTGATGAAGAACTGGTTCTTAACGGAAACCCATTGCACGTTCCGGGTCTCGGAGATGAAGTCACGGGGCTCCGAACTGAAGAAAGGCATGCTGCTGCCGGTGAATTTGCTTTGAGCGAGAAACTTGGAGTCCTCGCCGTCGAAGAAGCCGAAGGTCAGGAGCTGGATGTCTTGCGGGCCGGACGGGGCGGCGGTGCCGGTGTTGAGATTGAACGAACCGATGGGGAGGGAGCTGGAGGAGAGATTTCGAAACTCAAGCTCGTGGCGTATCAGGTAGGGCTTCTCTTTGTTGGTATCCTGCTCGATCGTGTAGCGGCGCGTGACTTGGAGGTTCTCCTCGACGACCGCTCGGAATTCGACCGTGTTCGGATCGCTTGGCTCGATGAGTTTGTAAGCGGTGTCCTTGTTTAGCGAGGGAAGTCCGGTGAGCTCGAGCGCGGGGGCGAAACGATGCTCGTTCATGATGTAGGGCGAGGTGTCGTCGCGGGACTTATCGAAGTCCTTTAGGACGATCTCCCGGATTGCGCCGCCGTAGTTGGTGAATCGGGCTTCGATTAGCTCGTTCTCGCGAGAGACGACGCGTTCGTCCACGTGGTCACCGATGGTCTCGAGCGTCGCGGGTCCGGAGTTGGGCTGGAAGGTCGGCTGGCCAATGGCGGGCGCGGTAGGCGATGGCGTTGCGGGAGCTTCGCTGCCGCCCTGGGTTTGGCTGGGCGGGCTGACCGGTGCTGGCGCGGTCGGTGCTGGCTGTCTCGGCTGCAGGTATATCAAGCCGAACGCGGCGACGAGCAGCAAAATGCCTATAGTGGTGTTCTTCTTATCCATCTAGAAAATCTGTCGGTTGTTTCGCGATTGCGAAGATCGGTCATAAAAGAGGGTGAGCAAGGTCAGGCAAGCAGAATAAGGAAGCCAGCCGGATACTCTTCGGTCAGGGATTGCCGCGACGGTCGGGCCTCCGCAATCCGTTGTACTGGATCGCGTGCGTAAAGCGTTGTTCCAATTCCTTGAAATCCGCCTTGGTCGCGGGGAAGCGAATGCTCACAACAATGTCGGCTTCGGGCCGAATCTCATGCTGCCGTGCCCGGAACAGCTCGCGAAATCGGCGTTTCAATTTGTTGCGGACGACGGCGTTGCCCACTCGCCGGGAGGCGGAGATGCCGATACGCGCAGACGAAAAATCCGTGCAGCTATCTGCACGGATTGCGGAAAATAGGGCGAAGTACTGGCAGCGATAGGTCTTCCCGTTTCGGCGGACGTGTACGAAATCGTTGTTTCGCTTTAGTCGGCGAGCCGCGCTCAAGGTGAGCTTCGGAGTCATCGGAAATCCTCCGGCCAGTAGAGCCGGAGAGCCTATACGTTGACGAGCCGCTTGCGACCTTTGCGGCGGCGAGCGTTGATGAGGGCCCGTCCGCCACGGGTTCCCATGCGAGCGCGGAAGCCAATCTTGCGGACTCTCTTCAGGCGATGTGGTCTATATGTCGGTCTCATGTCTAAAATTTGGAAAAAGAGGGAGAAAATGGAAATAGCGTGGGGGTGCTGTCAAGCATTGAAAGGCGGGATTGTCGCATCTGGGCGCGAATATGCGAGGTTTCTCGGTTTCAGCGAGGTCTCGGAGTGCCCGAGGCAAGCTGGTTAGGCCTGCCCCGGGCGAATTCGCGAGCCTAGCGCTGCTCTTGGAATTGCATCCTATTCGAGTGCGCGGCTCGCGCGGCGGCGATTCGCTCCTCAGCCTTCACATCAGCCACCGCTCCGGTTTGTTGTTGTGGTAGGTAATTGATCGGAAAGAGCTGGATTCGCTGCGCGAAGCGGCTGCGAATTGTCCCCATTTCGTTTGCTCCACCTGCCATATGAGCTAGTACGGCAGACGAATTCGCCTGGATTCAACGGATGCTGAAATTAGGAAAAAGCGTGGATAGCCGCCCGACCGTTTAAGTTACAACGTTGTAATTTAAACGGTCGAACATGGGGAGAGGACGGTTCTCGGTTGGGCCGGGCTTCCCGCATACGCGTTAACTTAAGGCGCTTTTCAAATGTAGGAGCCTACTTGCAGGCGATTTCCTTCGCGATAGCCCCGGGGAAAAATCGCCTGCAAGCAGGCTCCTACAATTGGCGAGCCGTCGGATTCAGCTTACGTCGACGCGTATGCGCTCAGCGAGATGATGTAGCTACACCGGGAATCCGGTGTGGAAAATGCAAGTAGCGGGACGACTGCGTCGTTCCGAAGCCCTACCTGGTCGCGACAAGGCGCGAGTAGACTTCCAGGTAGCGGCTCTGCGCCCGTTCGATGATTTCAACAGGTAGCTCGGGGCCGGGCGCGGTTTTGTCCCAGTCGAGCGTTTCCAGGTAGTCGCGGATGATCTGCTTGTCGAAGCTTGCGGGGGAAATCCCTTCGCGCCATTCCGAAGCCTCCCAGTAGCGGGAGGAGTCGGGAGTGAGGACTTCGTCGATCAGAAAGAGATTGCCCGCGTCATCGAGCCCGAATTCGAACTTCGTATCCGCCAATATTATACCGGCTCGCTTCGCCAGTTCGTGGCCGAAGTTGTAGAGTTCGAAGCTGATGGCTTTCACCTTTTCGAAAACCTCGTCGCCCACGATCTCTCGCGCTTCGGCGTCGGTCACCGGCATGTCGTGTCCTTCCGATGCCTTGGTGGTCGGCGTGAAAATCGGCTCGGGCAATTGGGAGGCTTGATTCAGCCCTTCCGGAAGTGGGACGCCGCAGACGCTGCGGGACTCTTGATAGGAGCTCCACCCGGAGCCCGCCAGATAGCCGCGAACAATGCATTCGATTTCGAGCGGCTTCAGCTTCTTGACGGCCATGCTGCGAAGCTGTCCGTCCTCGCTCAATCCTAGCTGGTCGCGCAGCACTTCGGTCTCGTTCGGAATGAGATGGTTCGGGGCGATGTGCTGGGTTATCGCAAACCAGAAATGGCTCAGCTGGGTGAGGATGATGCCTCGTCCCGGAATCCCGCCCGGCAGCACGACGTCGAACGCGGAGATTCGATCGGTTGCGACAAGCAGAACGCTATCGTCGAGATCGAAAATCTCGCGGACTTTGCCCGACGCGATTTTGGGCACGTCGATCTTCTCGAGCAAATCGCGCACGGGTTCTTGGGGAAGGGTGTCTTTGAGGGCCTCGCCTGAAATCATCCCGGAACTTTAGAGCCCTCCGCATTCAAGGAAAGCGTTTTCTGCGAGAAAGATTCGGAACGACGCAGTCGCTCCGCTACGGGAGTTGATTTGGGGGCGCGGGGTGCCTGTGTCGTTCCGACTATTTCAGGAGCGGGGGAAGGCGCTTCGCGAAGGGATTGGCGCTCAGGTCGAGTCCTGTCTGCAGACGCGCTTTTTGGAAGAGGCGTGTGGCGGGCTGGTTTTCGTATCGATAGGCGAGGACCGGCGAATAGGGCGCGACTTTCGTCTCGGTGCCGAGGCGCTCGATCCGGCCGGTCAGCTCGTTGACT
>JAJFLS010000751.1 GCA_021772595.1 Opitutales bacterium | reverse complement strand
TTCGCATCGCAATTAGAGAAATCCGGCATCGACCTCAGCTCGTTTTTAGCCTAACCAATTGGCTTCCAATAAAATGAGGAACTCCCGCTCAAATTGGCGCATCTCATGCGATCGTCCGTCAAGCGAACCGATCCCATCGTGACTCGCTGAATTCTCCCCCGATGAATAAAAACTCTCTCCCGAAAACATTCAAGTGGCTGAACGCGACGCAATTCGGAGGAGCGATGAACGACAACGTGTTCAAGCTGCTCATGATCTACGCGCTCATCGCGTGGAAGGGTGATTCGGCATCTGCGAACATCCTCGCGTCAGTAGGCCTCGTCTTCGCTATCCCTTTTATCCTGATCGTTCCCATCGCTGGAAATTTTGCGGATCGGTTCAGCAAACGAGAGATGATCGTTAGGCTCAAGTTTACCGAGATCCTGGTCATGGCCTTCGGGGTAACCGCGCTCCTATTGCAAAGCAGCCTAATGCTCTACGTCACGATGTTCCTGATGTCCGCCCAAAGCGCCTTCTTCGGACCTCCGAAATACGGTCTCATTCCGGAACAAGTCCCCGTTGAAAAACTTTCTAAAGCCAATGGATCCATCCAGCTATTCACTTTCCTTGCGATCATAAGCGGCACGGTTCTGGCGCCTGAGCTTAGCCTGATCGTTGACGGAAAATTTGGTCTGGCGGCCACGGTCTGCATAGTCATCGCCGCGCTCGGTTTCGCCGCATCGCTGAGAATCGAGCCGAGCCCCGCCCATCCCAATCGCGAGCTGAGTCTCAACGGATTCAAGTCCGTATTCAAAACCTTATTCGAAATCCGGAAAGACGGCTTTCTGACTCTGGCCGTGGTCGCCCTCGCGATTTTCACGCTTTGCGCGGCGTACATACAGCTCAATATCATCGACTTTGGCGATCAGCATCTGGGGCTGATGCCGGAAGAAGCGACTCGGCTCTTCCTGCTAACCGCGATTGGGATCGGAGTAGGGTCAACCACTGCGGGTTGGTTGAGTGGCCGATCGATCGAATTCGGAATCGTACCCATTGGCTCAATACTAATGGGTCTTTGTCTCCTCGTTCTAGGAACGATCGAAGAGGGAAATGTCGTAGTCTCAGCGATCAGTATGTTCCTGCTCGGATTTGCGGCGGGACTCTTCATCGTGCCGCTCAATGCCTTTATACAGTACCGAAGCCCGAAGGATCGGGTAGGCTCGATTCAAGCCGCTAATGGATTTCTGAGTTGGATCGGCATTCTGCTCGCTAGTGGACTTCTCTACATCAACTCATCGGTCCTCGAGTTCACTGCGCAAAATGGATTTCTACTACTGTCCTATGGCATCATCATTCTAGCGGTATTCAGTCTTTGGGTGCTGCCCGATTTCTTCGTCAAATTCGTCTGCATGCTATTGACGCGCTTCTGCTACCGCTTCCATGTGCGAGGAGTTGACCACCTGCCGCCGTTCGGCCCCGCGCTCCTGGTTTGCAATCATGTCAGCTTGATGGACGCGATACTCGTCATCTCCAGCCAGCAGCGCCGCATCCGCATGCTAATGTCCCGAGATTTTTTCGAAAACGCAAGTTGGTTCACGCGTTGGATTACAAAACTCGCGAACGTCATTCTGATCCACGGAGCCGACAATCCAAAAAAGCTAATCCTATCGCTGAAGACGGCGAAGGCCGCGCTCGACGAGGGCTACCTGGTCTGCATCTTCGCTGAAGGTACGTTGAGTAGAACGGGCATGATGCGGCCTTTTAAGCAGGGCTTCGAGCGTATCGTTAAAAACACGGACCATCCCATTATTCCCGTGTACATCGGCGGCGCCTGGGGCAGCATTTCCAGCTTCTATAAAGGGATGCCAAAGTTTGGGCTTCTCCACGATTTTCGTTATCCGGTGAGCGTTCATTTTGGAACCCCTCTCGCTCCCACTGCAACGACCTTCGAAGTTCAGCAAGCGGTCAGCGAGCTTTCAGTAGACTCGTTTGAACTCGTCAAGGAACGCCGCCACGGCCTTGGCCATGAATTCATCGATTCGGCCCGCCGCAACTGGGGGAGACTCGCGATCGCCGATAGCAATGGACGGGAGCTCAAATTCGGCGAACTCCTCATTGCTAGTTTGATTTTTGGAGATCGTATCCGTTCTCTAACGTCGAAGTCCGAGAGTGCCATCGGCATTCTGTTGCCGACCAGTTCCGCATCCGCAATCGCCAATCTCGCGACTACATTAGAAGGGCGGCGCGGCGTGAATTTGAACTACACAGCGCCCGCGGCGAGCATTCGCTCCGCGCAAGAGCAGTGCGAAATCAAAACCGTAATGACTTCTCGCAAGTTCCTGGAAAACCTGCCCGAGCTGCCGCTCCCCAAAATGGTGCTCTATGTGGAAGACTTGCTAGGCACGATCGATGGGGCGGAAAAATTCCGCGTATTTCTTAAGGCGCGCTTTTTTCCCGTGCGAATCCTTTTGGGCGGCAAGCGAGTCGCTCCAGACGATATCGCCACGATTCTATTTTCGAGCGGATCGACCGCCGAACCCAAGGGCGTGATGCTCAGTCACCACAATATTCAGTCGAACATCGAGTCCTTTCGCTCGGTCATAAGCCTGAAGCGAGACGATGTGATTCTCGCCACTCTTCCCCATTTCCACTCCTTCGGCTACACAGTGCTTTTCTGGTTCCCGCTGCTTTCAGGAATAAAAACCATTTGCCACACCAATCCGCTCGAGGCCGAGACGATCGGAAAAATCTCCGAACAATATAAGGCCACGATCCTGCTTACCACGCCAAGCTTCCTTCTCGCCTACACGCGCAAAATAAAGCCCGAGCAGTTCGCTAATCTTCGCTACGTTTTCACGGGAGCCGAGAAACTGCAGCCACGTATCGCCGCTATGTTTGAAAAGCGCTTCGGCATACAGCCGCTTGAAGGCTACGGGGCCACCGAGCTGTCGCCTGTATGCGCTCTCAGCTTGCCCAACGTTTTTGTGAACGACTTGGAAGAAACCGGCAACCGCGAAGAGCGACTCGGCCGGGTTCTTCCCGGCATGGCCATGAAGATCGTTCATCCGGATACCGGCTCATCGCTTCTTCCAGGCGAAGAAGGCCTCATCCACATAAAAGGCCCGAACGTCATGCGCGGCTATCTAAAGAATGAGGAACTTACGAAAACTGTCCTTCACGACGGCTGGTTCGACACGGGCGATATTGGTTTTATGGACAGCGACGCCTTTTTCGCCATCACTGGCCGCCTCTCTCGGTTCAGCAAACTAGGCGGCGAAATGATTTCTCACGGCGCCGTTGAAAAGGCGCTGCAAGACGCGCTAGAGGTGGGGCCTGATGCGCTCTCAGTCGTGGCGATACCTGACGAACGAAAAGGCGAGAAGCTCTGCGTCATTCATACGCCGCTGAGCAAAAGCGAAGACGAGCTACGCGAAACCCTGCGAAACCTGGACATCCCCAATCTATGGAAGCCGAACCCCAATGATTGGATACAAGTCGAAAGCCTCCCACTGCTCGGAACCGGAAAACTCGATTTCCGCACGATGAAAGAACTGGCGAAGAGGTAGGGCCTGATCCCGCTGAGCGCGTACTAATGCAAATCCACGTCGCATTCGCGTCGTAGCTACACCGGGAATCCGGTGTGGTAATTGCAATCTTCTCTCGGAACTCGCCGAAAGGTAGGGCCTGATCCCGCTGAGCGCATACGCGTCAACTAAAGTGTTTTCTCAATTGTAGGAGCCTGCTTGCAGGCGATATAAGGTAGGGCCGACTATCCTTAGTCAGCCGAAAGTAAAGAGCCAATAACTCGGCTGCTTAGGGATAAGCAGCCCTACCATTTGCGAATCGCAATGTGATCGCCTGCAAGCAGGCTCCTACAATCTATGAATGAACTCTACAGAATCGTTGCCTTGGCAGCTGAATTCGCGTAAACACTTGTTAGACTTTCTCTCAATGCGAAATCGCCACGAACATGAACTACCCCGAACGCTTAACCATCTCAAGAATATCGATTGGTCTTATCTGCTTCGCGATATCTGGAGTTTCGCTTTCTCCCTGTCTCAACGCAGCTGATTCCGGCAACGCTGAAAAACCCAACATCATCCTTATCTTCATCGACGACCAGGGCTACCAGGATCTTGGCTGTTTCGGGTCGCCGAATATCAAGACCCCGAACATTGACCGGATGGCCGATGAGGGAATGCGGTTTACTGATTTCTATGCCCAAACGGTGTGCGGGCCGTCACGAGCAGCGTTGATGACGGGCTCTTATCCGCTTCGAGTGGCTACCGAGAAGAACCGGGTCGATGTACATCCTTATTTGCATTCGAGCGAAGTCACGATCGCCGAAGTCGTGAAGGAAGCGGGCTACGCGACAGCGGCTTTCGGGAAATGGGATCTCGCCGGTCACACCCAGGACCGGAAACGTTACTCGCTGGCGTTGTTGCCGACCAAGCAAGGCTTCGATTATTTCTTCGGAACGCCGACCAGTAACGACAGCCGAGTTAATCTGATAAGAAACGATACAGTCATCGAAGAGGAGACGGACATGAGCCAGCTGACGAAACGCTACACGGACGAGGCGATTGGCTTTATCAAGCGCAGCAAAGAGAAGCCCTTCTTTGTCTACCTCGCTCACACCATGCCGCATATTCGGCTTGAGGTGTCCGAGCCGTTCAAAGGGAAATCCGAGGGCGGGATTTACGGCGATGTCATCGAGGAGCTCGACTGGAATGTCGGCCGCATTTTCAAAACGCTCAAAGAGGAAGGGCTCGACCAATCGACCTACGTTTTCTACATGAGCGACAATGGTCCTTGGTATCTTGGCCGCAGTGAGGGACATCTAAAACGCATCGGCCCGAACGCGGAAGCGCATGGCGGATCCGCTTACCCTCTCCGCGGAGCGAAGACCTCAGTTTGGGAAGGCGGCCTGCGTGTGCCCTGTATCATGTGGGCGCCCGGCAAAATCCCGGAGGGGGCCGTGTCAGGAGAAATCGCATCTACCATGGACATGTTGCCAACGATCGCGACGATCGCTGGAGGAGAAGTCCCAACGGACCGCGTGATCGACGGGCGCGATCTTTCTAGAATCATCCATGGCGTTGCCGAAGAGGGAAGGCCTGCGAAGGAATTCTATTATTATCAACGTACTCAACTGCGAGCACTCCGTGTAGGACGATGGAAACTACACTTGCCGAGCGTCGCCGATAAGAAATGGGGACACTACAGTAAAGCGGAAGACGATATCGATATCGAGAGCCCGATGCTGTTCGATTTGAATACCGACGTCGCCGAGACGACCGACGTATCCGCCCGACATCCCGAGATCGTCGCTGAGCTGCTAGAGCGTGCCGAGCATGCGCGCGAAGACATCGGCGACTTCGATCGTATCGGAAAAAACGCGCGGTTCTTCGATTCGGATCCGAAACGGCCGGATATCGAATTTTGAAGCGCTCGGGTGAAAGTTCCTCAAGTAGGGGAACGAATTCTCGGAATTTGTGAGAATAGGGAAATGGAAGTACTAGTAGTGGGAGCAAGTGGAGCGACGGGACGGCTGCTGGTAGAGCAGCTACTCAGCCATGGGCTGAAGGTGAGAGCGATCGTTCGATCGCCAGAAACCTTCTCGCCAAGGACCTAATAAGAGAAATCGTCGATGTTAACGAGGCAGACACACGAGACGCTGCGTATGCGTACGCCTACGATACTCTGGAGGAAACGGATAAGGCCAAAGTATTTATCGATAAACTCCTCAACGAAAGGGACGAATCTTACAACGCCTATGGCATCGCCGGATACGCGACTCAAATAGCAATCGAACCCGACAAAGCGGTAGCGGCAATCCTCCAAGAGAAAGCGAGGCATCCCACCTGGCACGGTACAGACCTCTTCGCAGCGAAACATATCATCTTCCGGGCCATTTTGGTCCACCCCGAGATGCAGCGATTCTACCTGAAAGATGAAAAGTGGATTCCATACCTCTCTGAACGCGTACCTGAATACAAGAAATACCAAGTAGACTGATTGGGATCTCTGTTTGCAATTTAGCCAAGGACTAGCTTTGATTTAAAATGCTAAGGCAACGACGTTCGTTTTGATCTTTAGAGACTGTTCAATAAGTGGAAATACATTCGGGGCGGCGCCCGAACGCTACCTAATTGAAGGTAGTTATAGGGTAGCGAACGGGCGCCGTCCCGTTCCAATGATTCGCCGAATGGAATTATTAGACACTTTCTTAAACCCTGAATCGCTGAATGAGAAAAAATGAAATAATTGAATGAGAAACAGAATGAAGAATAACTGGCCATGGTGGGCGTACGTATCAATTTTCATAATCCTGGGGTACGGTCGCATGATTGAGCGATTGGCTAACGAATCCGGTGGGTTTTGGAGCCAGTTTGGGCCACCTATTAGCGCCACGCTTGTTAGCGTGGGATTACTCTGTTGGCT
>JAJFLS010000076.1 GCA_021772595.1 Opitutales bacterium | reverse complement strand
CATGCTATAGCGGCCTTTTGCAAGGCAAGGAGCAACTGGGCATAGAGAGGGCCATGGGAACGACCGGTTTTGCTGCGGGACGTTTTGAGCCGCAGGTTTACCAGAAATTCATCGAGGTGATTTCTCAAGAAGATCTCTTTTTGAAGCGCAGCAAGCTGCTCGCGACACCCGAGCAACGGGTTTTCTTCGAAGAAACGCTCCAGGGAGTGGAGGTCGAAGAGACTGAGCGAATGCGCAGGATCGCCGTGGAGAGCAGGATGTCGGACAATCTAGAGGGGATCGATGCAGAGGACTGGTATTTTGCGATGACGCGGAAAATCGATCTCTTGAAAATGGTCGAAGAGCGGATCGCTGGCGATTTGATAGTCCTTGCGAACGCTATTCAATCCGACTTTCAAAAGCGGTCCTATTTCATACTGGGAGGGTCGGCTCTACTTCTGGGTGTGGCTGTTTGGCTGGCCTTGACAGTCGCCCGTTCAATTACCAGCCCCTTGCATGCAATCACCGACGCGATGGTTCGTCTCGGCGAAGGGGATACGGCTATTAAAATTCAAGGGCAGGACGGGAATAACGAGATTAGCTCGATGGCCAAAGCCTTGGATGTTTTCAGGCGCAATTCGATCGATCTGAAGCTTGCCGATCAGCGGATAGCGCTGGCGGCCAAAGCGGCAAGTATCGGAAGTTGGGAATGGGATATGTTCACGGACAAGTTGATCTATGACGACTGCATGCTCGAAATATATGGCCTAACGCGGGAGGAATTCTCCGGTTCGCGCGAGCATTGGCTGCAATGCCTCTTTCCGGATGACTCCGCTAGGGTGCAGACCGAGTTGGATGATGTTTTAAGGGAGAAAAAAGATTTCGTTTCGAATTTCAGGATCGTTCGTCCGGACGGTGAGATTCGGCACATCAAAGTAAGCGCGGGCTTGGTCTTGGATGCTGGGGGAGATCCGATTAGCATGCCCGGCATCTGTATCGATGTCACGGATAGCAAACTCGCGGAGTTCGATCTTAAAGAGCTGAACCAAGAGCTGGAAAGTCGTATTGTTCATCGGACTACAGAACTAAAGCAATCCAGCAAGGTGGCGATCAGCATGATGCGAGATGCCGAGCGAAGCCGAAAGAAAGCGGAAGATGCCTTGGCCAGCTTGTCGGAGAGCGAAGGACGGTTTAGAGCGATCATTCAAAACATGCTGCACGGCGTCGTTACGACCGATAAGGATGGAATTATTCAAGTGTTTAGCGAATCCGCGGAGAAGATGTTTGGCTACTCGGTGGATGAAGTTGTGGGCAGGAACGTCAAAATGCTGATGCCAAATAAGATTGCCGCCATGCATGACGAATACGTGCATCGCTATGCCGAAACCGGTGAATCTCACATCATGAACCAAGTGCGCGATGTCGAAGCGCAGAGAAAGGATGGATCGACCTTTTCGGCTAACATTTCGGTCGCCGAATACTCGGTCAATGGAAAGATTTACTACACGGGCGAGATTCGGGACATCACCGTGCGCAAGCAAATGGAGCAGGAGCTTCTCGACGCGGTGACGCGGTCCGAAGCTGCGAACAAAGCGAAATCCGAGTTCCTCGCGAATATGAGCCATGAGATTCGCACGCCTTTGAACGCGATTATCGGCATGACCTATCTCTTGGGCGAGACGGAGCTCTCTCCTCAGCAGATTGACTATCTGCGGAAGACCCAGTCGTCGGCCCGCATTCTGATCGGGACGATAAACGATATCCTGGACTTCTCCAAAATCGAAGCGGGCGCGCTTGAGCTAGAGTCGGCGGAGTTCCTGCTCGATGACGTGCTGCGCGATGTGAGCGACGTGAATTCCGTGGGGGCGCGAGAGAAGGGATTGGAGTTGCTCTATTCCTATTCGAGCTCGATGCCATTCTGTTTTGTTGGAGATCGGCTGCACCTTTCTCAAATCCTCAACAACTTGGTTACCAACGCGATCAAGTTCACCGAATCCGGCAGCATCATCTTGACGGCGACTCAATTGAGCGAGAGCGATGGCCAAACGGTAATCGAGTTTTCGGTGAAGGATACCGGCATTGGGCTGACTGAAGAACAGCAAGAAGGTCTTTTCGACGCCTTTTCCCAGGCGGATACTTCGACGACGCGCGAATACGGCGGCACCGGCTTGGGGCTGACCATCTGCAAGCGGCTGGCCGGGCTAATGGGGGGGCAGATAAGAGTTGAAAGCGAATACGGCAAGGGAAGCAGCTTTAGTTTCACCGCCAATCTGGGCATTGGAGAACGAACCCCCAAAGGGTTGATTGAACGCGCCTCCAACTTGAAGGAGCTGCGTATCCTGGTCGTGGATGACAACGAGGATGTGACGGCGATTCTGAAACGGATGTTGCAGGGCGATGTCGGAAAGGTCGTTGCGGCGATATCCGGGACAGATTGTATCGACAAGCTCTTAGAAGCTGAAGACCCCTTCGAGTTGGTGCTTCTGGATTGCTTGATGCCGGGCATGGATGGTTTCGAAGTGTGTCGTCAGATCACGGAACACAAATCCCTTCGGAACAAGCCGAAGATAATCATGGTAAGCGCGTTGACGCCTGAGCAGATGGATCGCCTGGCGTACCGGGCCAAGTACGACGCTTTCTTGCCCAAGCCATTTTCCCAGTCCGATTTATTCGATGCGATCGCCTGCGCGCTTGGCAAGGAGGCCATGCTGAAATCACTCACGCCCGCTGTCGAAAATGGTCTGGACGGTTTTCGCGAACAGATTCAGGGAGCGCGCGTATTGCTGGTAGACGACAACGAGATCAACCAGCAAATCGCCCAGGAAATTCTGGAGGCTGTGGGCGTGGTCGTGGTCATCGCGTACAACGGACAGGAAGCCATCGATCAGTTGGAGAGCCATTCAGTCGATCTGGTTCTGATGGATTTGCATATGCCGGTGATGGATGGCTTCGAAGCGACGCGGCGTTTGCGGAAAGATCAGCGGTTTGAGGAGCTTCCGATTTTGGCTATGACGGCGAACACGCGCGACGAGGATCGGAAGAGAGTGCTGGATATCGGCATGAACGACCACATCGCCAAGCCCA
>JAJFLS010000750.1 GCA_021772595.1 Opitutales bacterium | reverse complement strand
GTAATCGCCGAAACCACTGACCTTTCGATGCTAATATCGGACTATACCGAAAAAGCCGTGGCCTTCATCGAGAAGAACAGCGACCAACCCTTCTTCCTCTATCTCGCCCACAACTATCCGCACCTTCCACTGAAGCCCAATCCCGCATTCAAAGGAAAATCGCGGGCGGGCGATTACGGCGACATCATCACGGAGCTGGATACGAGCATGGGTACGATTCTGGATACGCTCAGCGATAGGGAAATCGCAGACGACACGCTTATCATTTTCACGAGCGACAACGGACCCGTTCCCGAGTTTGCTGAAAATTACAAATCCGCCGGACCTTTGCGCGGTAGCAAGTACGTCACTTTCGAAGGCGGTCATCGCGTTCCCGCGATCTTCCATTGGTCCAACCATCTACCGGCGAACGAAGTCTGCGAAACACCCATCAGCTCGATGGATATCCTGCCGACGATCGCCGCAATCACCGGCGCCGAACTTCCGAGCGATCGCGTCCTCGACGGCAAGAACATATGGCCTGTTTTAAATGGCGAAGTCGAAGCGCCGCCGCGCGTAGTTGAATATTATTACAATGACACGAATCTCCAAGCCGTTCGAAAGAACGACTGGAAGCTCCATCTCCCGCGATCAACGGAGGACATTCCCTTCTGGCACAAAGGCGGAAACAAGGAGTTCAAGGAACTGGCAGAACCCTTCCTTGTAAATCTGGCAACGGACATAGGCGAAACTCGGAACGCAGCTTCCGAGCGACCGGAAGTCGTCGAAGCACTCCTCGCCGAAGCCAAAACAGCTCGACAGCTACTGGGAAGCGCACAGGCGCCGGGATCGGGACAACGGGAAACCGGCGATTCGAGGAAGATCGCCCTCTCGCGGCCTAATGTAGTCGTAATATTTATCGACGACCTCGGCTACGGAGACCTCGGCTGCTTCGGATCGACCGCCATCAAGACGCCCCGTATCGACAAGATGGCGACCGAAGGAATGCGGTTCACCGACTTCTACGCCCAGCCGATCTGCGGCCCCTCGCGCGCCGCCCTCATGACAGGTTGCTACCCGCTGCGTGTCGCCGAGCGAGGCAACATCAAACACGTCCACCCCGTTCTCCACAGCGAAGAAATCACCATCGCCGAAATCCTGAAAACGCGCGGCTACACAACCGGCTGCTTCGGGAAATGGGACTTGGCGAAGCACTCCCAAGACAAGTTTCATCCCGATCTCATGCCGAACTTTCAAGGCTTCGACTATTTCTTCGGCACGCCGACCAGCAACGACGGAAAGGTCAACCTGTACCGCAATACAGAACTCATCGAAGAGAAAGCCGACATGGCCGCCCTGACGCGCCGCTACACGGACGAAGCGATCGGCTTCATCGAGCGAAATCGAGACGCACCGTTTTTCATCTACCTACCGCACACGATGCCGCACACCAAGCTCGCAGCGTCCGAAGACTTCGACGGCAAGTCTCCCCGCGGTCTCTACGGCGATGTCGTCGAAGAAATCGATTTCAACGTCGGCCGGATTTTCGATACGCTGCGCGAACGTGACCTTGAGGACAGTACCTACGTTTTCCTTACAAGCGACAACGGTCCCTGGCTGATCAAAAACGAGAACTTCGAAAACGGCCATCTCCCCGACGACCACGGCGGTTCCGCGGCCCCATTTCGCAGCGGCAAAGTTTCCACCTGGGAGGGCGGCGTACGTGTTCCGACAATCGCCTGGGCTCCCGGGCGCATCCCTGAAAACACAGTCTGCAAAAACCTCGCAGCCACCTTGGACCTGCTTCCTACGATCGCGAAGCTCGCAGGAACCAGCCCTCCCAGCGATCGGGTCATCGACGGCGAGGACATCGGCCATCTTCTCTCGGGTGATTTCCATCAGGCCGATCCAGACAAGACCCATTTCTACTATTTCATGATCCACTTGCAAGCCGTTCGCCAAGGCCAATGGAAACTCCATCTGCCGCGACCCGCCCACGCTCCCTGGCTCGGAAGGCACGCCGTTAACCAGCACATCCACCCGCGCGACGACATCGGTTTTGAACGGCCCGTTCTCCACAACCTCGAATCCGATCCCGCAGAAAGGACCGACCTCGCGGATCAATACCCGAGCATCGTCCAGCGATTGATGGCTCTCGCCGAAACCGCCCGAGAGGACATCGGCGATCACGATCGCGTCGGAAGGAACATGCGTTTCTTCGACTCTTTAGATACAATTCCAACCGAACCCGCCACCGAATGGGAAGATCGTTGATCAGGGCAACTTCCCTGGGCGGACGTTCTAACCCAATCAGAATGACTCTAGATACAACAGCGATTACGTGCGCGTACTAGAATCGAGGAAACTGGAAACATTGTTTTAAACGGTCGTGAAGCGCCGAGCCTCCCCACAGCTCTCTCCATGAATACATGTAGACCTAAAAGAGAGTAACAGTCGTGCCTTCAGTGGAAGATATTTTCTAAAACTTGGCACTCGTCCTATATAATTGGTATTTATATACTGGAACCAACAATACCGCCGACATCCAAGGGATCTTAATAGAAGGTGTTAATGGCCCCGGAATCCAGATCTACAGCCTTGTAAAAAGGTACACCCAGTACTGAATTTTCAGCGTTTCAAAGCGCAACCGCCCGACGCTGCAACCCATAATTCTTATTGGCGTATATTATGGGTCTATAACAATCAGTAATACAGAATCCATACACAGTACAGGATTACTTATCCCCACTTTTTGGAAACAGTTTAATAAGTTTAAACCGTAAGGGCTCCGAACATGCCGACGCTACTATGAAAGAATTAGTATCTGAGCCTATATTACATCTTACTCGGTGGTTTTTAAACTCGAGTTAAAACTTCAATTAAAGCGAACAGATGCGATTTGCATACTTCTCCCAATCGAATAGGTAGTGGTCTAGGTTCCTATTAATCTGCGACTTACAAAGTTCTCAGATTCACTAACTAACTATACTAAGCCACCCGTAAAGATCTCATGACCGATCCCGAGTCTACTTAAATAAATGTTGATTTTGAGTATCATGAAGTGCGGGAAAGACTATTGAAAATAGCGGGAAACAGGTGGATGTTGAAGGCAGAATAATACGAATTCTGAACCCCAGAACCCTGAAATAAAATCAACAAAATTCTAGAATGAAAACGAACGTATTTGAACCCATTCGATCTATTGGATTGACTACCGGAATAATATGTCTCACTGCAGGGGCACTTGCACAAGACGAGCAATCGGAGAGCGAACAAACCTATGAACTCTCCCCGTTCTCCGTAAGCGCTGCGGATGACACTGGTTACCAAGCGACCTCATCTCTCGCCGGAACGAGATTGAATACGGAACTCAAAGACATCGCGGGAGCGATCCAAGTCGTAACCCAAGAATTCTTTGACGACACGGCCGCAACCGATGCCAATGACCTGCTCGTCTACACTACCAACACCGAGGTGGGCGGACCAGGAGGCAATTTCGCCAACCCATCGGACGGAGCCTCTCTAAACTTCAGGGCGAATATCGAAAATCCAATTGCCCAGACACGAATTCGGGGACTGGCCAACGCAGATTTGGCCCGCAATTATTTTATCACGGACATTCCATTTGATTCCTACAATACCGATCGAGTGACTATAAACCGCGGCCCTAACTCCATGCTCTTCGGACTGGGAAGTCCAGGCGGGCTGGTGAGCAATGGGCTTTCCAGGGCTCAATTCCGTGACTTTAACGAAATCGAATTACGCGTCGGCAGTCACGGTAGCAATCGAGTCACTTTCGATGTGAATCGAACAATCGGCGAAGACGATAAATTCGCCATAAGAGTAGCCGGACTCCGTGACCGCGAAGAATGGCAGCAACGCTTTTCCTATGAGGACGACGAGCGAATCTACGTGGATTTCGCCTTCAAACCGATGGAAAACACGACCCTTCGTCTCAACTACGAAAATGGGGCCATCGAAGCCAATCGACCCCAAGTGTCTGCTCCGCTCTCGAACGTCCCAATCTGGATCGCCGAAGGTAGGGTAGCCGAATGGGATGTGGCGACCAACGACTACCGAGAGCGTTTTGTCCTAACGGGCAATGAAGCCCTTAAAGTCGGCTATTTCGGTGTGAATGTTCGTACCGCCTCCATCTTCCCGGATCATACCCGCCAGGAAGCTTCTCTGCCTGGAGCCCAGTGGATGAATGTGCCAAACATGCGTGATGACGGATTGTTTATTGCCCATCCGGCTTTTGAAACAAGAAATAATTCCGTAGGCCGCTTTGCGAGGGTTGCCAGCTTGACCGACGATTCGTTTTTCGACTTCCGCAATGAAATGCTGATGGGACCGTCGAACAAGCAGGCAGAGGACTTCGACGTCATTAATCTTTCATTCGAACAGACCTTCTGGGAGGGGAAAGCGGGCATCGAACTCGCCTATGACGAGCAGTCCCATGAGAGGAATCGGCTGGACAGGCAAGCCAACTTTCTTGGTGGCAATTATATCGGAGTAGACTTGGGAAACGTCTTAAGAGATGGTCGCGAGAATCCCAACTATCTTAGACCGTATACAATAGCAGGTAATCAGGGAACGACCTATAACTGGTCAGACCGGGAAACGGTTCGGGCCACCGGTTTCTACAATCTCGATTTTACGGAGAGCGATGGCTGGATCAAATGGCTGGGGAAGCATGTATTTACCGGTCTCTTCAACAAACAGACCTATGATCGGAGATCCGAATTCTACCGGGATTTGGGCATCGATGAACGCGCAGCCGATTTTCTGGTAAGAAGCTTTTCTAGCAACATTACCGCTAACCGGAGAAATCACAACAACGTCCACTACATAGGACCGCAAATTACCAGCGCCTCCAATGCGAAGGCCTACGGTCTAACGGTACCGGATGTGCCACAGACGGAAGCGAACGTCATGATTTGGAATCCGGTCACGCAACAAAATGAATTGCAAACTTTTGGACTCGTTCCTGATCTTCCGACCAGCGGAAGTGTGAATAAGGACGAAACCACCTCCCATGCGGTCATCGCCCAAAGTTATCTCTTCAATAACAACCTTGTTTTCACCACCGGTTGGCGGGAGGACGAGGCAGACGCTTGGGTTGGCCTACCGGTCCCTAGAACAGCGGACCGGCGGGCGATTCTCGATGAATTAGCGCTTCCTGGAAGTCCGACTGGATCAGTAAAGGACGATGTATTCAGCTGGGGAGTCGTTGGGCATCTGCCAACCCAATGGAGCGAAAATATCGGGCTGGACTTGAGCGCGCACTATAACAGCTCGGAAAACTTTCAGCCGGAAGGAGCACGTGTTGACGTATTCGGACGCCCTGTCGGAGCACCCAGCGGTGTCACGGAGGAATTCGGATTCAGTGTAGGCTTCATGCAAGGCAGGGCGAACATCCGCGTCAATTGGTTCGAGACTACCGTAGCCAACAACGCTGCCTCGGGCATAGGGGTCGGCGCAGTAGCCAGTCTCGACAAATTAACCTGGGACAGTATTGATCAACTCATCATCGATGGGGTAAATCCGCCTGAGTTTGGGGACCTATACGAACTGGCGCCACAAGCGTATCAGGATGTATTCAATTATGAACTATTAACGGTCAACGGGATTAGGCAATTGGAATACACGTCCCCCGGCAATGTGGTCGCCACAACGGACTTTGTTTCCGACGGAATGGAGATCGAGGGCGTATTCAGCCCCACTCCAAATTGGAGGATCATGTTCAACGTATCCCAGCAGCAGACCGTCAGGTCCAACACCGCGAGAGCGTTCTCCGAATTACTCGAACTCAGGCAACCAGTATGGGATCGCGTAGCGGATTTCTGGCAGGACGATCGTCTCAACATAAAGATTGGCGACAATGCGAAACGGAGAATCCTGGACCCGACGCGAGCCATCCTCCTACTTGATGGAAGCCCTGCGCCGGAACAGCGCGAATGGCGGGCAAACCTCATCACCAACTACGACTTCAGTGATGAAGGGGCATTGAAAGGCTTTGGCATCGGGGGCGCCTACCGTTGGGAGGATTCAGTAGCTATTGGGTTTCCGACCACCTTTGACGACGAATTGCAGGACGATGTGCTGGACGTGCAAAATCCCTACTTTGGCGGGATCGAAGACAATATCGATTTCTGGATCAGCTACCAGCGTCCGATTTTTGATGACAAAGTCGATTGGAAGCTACAGCTCAATATCAGAAACTTGCTGGATGACGAAGACTTGATTCCCGTAGCCCGGGATCCCGACCTCACCTACGTGGGTATGCGGATCCAGCCAGGGCGGACCTTCACGCTTTCAAGCCGATTTGAATTCTAATAGCGACGCTTCAACCCATTCAATGAATCGTGCCTTCGTCCCTTTAGGGGTTGGGGGCACGATTCCTTTTTTATTAGCTATATAGAAATTCCTACCTATCATTAATTCCCAACGATGCTTAGGGCCCGGGTAAGCTGAAATAATTCCATAAAAGGCACACGAAACTTCTTAAATCAAAAACTCCTTATGCGATATACATCACTAGCGCTACTGACTCTGACCAGCTTGCTGGCAGGGATTTCCTTGTTTGGTAAAAACGAGTCGAAACCCAATATCATTCTCATCTTTACAGATGATCAGGGCTACAACGACCTAGGCTGCTTTGGATCCGAGAAAATAAAGACTCCACACTTGGATCGAATGGCGGAAGAAGGACTGATCCTGACCAGCTTCTATGCCCAACCGGTCTGTGGAGTATCCCGCGGAGCGCTGATGACGGGGTCTTACCCGATTCGCATTGCCGAGCCGAACAATGTCAAACAACTCCACACGGTCCCGCATCCGAAGGAAATCACCATGGCGGAAAGCCTCAAGGAAGCCGGTTACGCAACGGCCCTCATTGGCAAATGGCACTTGGCAGGGAATCCGAATGAATCAGACAACTCTTTTGAGTCCGCATTGATGCCCAACGCTCAAGGGTTCGACTACTTTTACGGCACACCGCGGTTTAATGGTTTCACCGTCTACGTGGACGACACTCCCATGCGGAGCAGGATCATGCGTAATGAAGAAGTGGTTGTCGAAGCCGTTGAGAGTTGGGATCACATCACCCAAGAATATACCAAAGAGGCGATCCATTGGATTGAACAAAATAAGGATCAGCCATTCTTTCTCTACCTGGCCCACAACTTGCCGCATGTTCCAGTAGGTGCATCGGAAGGATTCAAAGGGAAATCTGAATACGGTCCTTACGGCGATACCATTGAAGAAATCGACTGGTCCAGCGGACAGATACTCGCGAAACTAAAGGAGCTGGGCCTGGATGACAACACACTGGTGGTGTATACCTCCGACAACGGTCCTTGGATTGAACCCACTCACGCTCCACGGGGTGCTGATACTGACGGAACCCCATTTATTCCCCTTGATCATTCAGGGAGCGCCTTACCCTTTCGCGGCTGGAAAATGAGCGCCTGGGATGGGGGCTCGCGCGTTCCCTTCATCGCCCGCTGGCCAGGCAAGATTCCAGCGGGTAGAAAGTCAGATGAATTACTTTCAACCATGGATTTGCTTCCGACCTTTGCAAAATTGGCTGGAGCCAAGCTACCCAAGTGGGATATTGACGGTCGGGACGCCACCAGCTTCCTCATGGGGGGAACGAACACCAGTCCCAGAAACGACTATTTTTATTACTCCGCGTGCCTATTAACAGGAGTTCGTTCCGGAAACTGGAAACTGGTTTTACCGCGTTCTGGTAATCCCAGCGGTACGGGTTGGTGGGGACGCTTAATCGAGGAAATTCCTGAAGTTCAATTGTTCAACCTGAACCTGGATCCAGCTGAAGCATGGAAGCTGGCAACCGCGCATCCGGATATCGTTAAATCTTTGATGAAAAGAATAGAATGGGCCCGCAAAGAACTCGGCGACTTGGACCAAACAGGCTCTGGCGCCCGCTTTTTCGACAAAGGAAAACGACGATTGCAATCGCCAATCATCGTCGAGAAACAATAGTAAAGAATCCCCGGGGTAAGCCCCGATGGGTCAACAGACTGCGCAATGCTAGAGTTGCCTATCCCCAAGCAGCCGCATTCCGCCCCTTTTCTCGGCTGCCTGGGGATAGGCAGCCCTAGCATTGAAATAAGTTAGGTCACGCCTTTAACCCCCACGCTCCTATTAATGAATACACATTTCTTAGTAAGCCTTGCTCTAGGTTTCATGTTGAGCAGCCTCAGCAGCTCGAAATGCGAAGCCGAAGCCACGGATCGCCCGCCGAACTTCATCGTCATCTTCACCGATGACCAGGGCTATGGCGATCTCAGTTGCTTCGGCGGAGAACACGTCAGCACACCTCGGATCGACCAGATGGCTGCGGAAGGTGCGAAGTTGACGAGCTTCTACGTAGCCGCCCCCGTCTGCACGCCTTCGCGCGCGGCGCTGATGACCGGGTGCTATCCAAAACGGGTCGATATGGCGACCGGCTCTCGTTTTGTCGTGTTGCTCTCCGCTGATTCGAAGGGGCTCAATCCCGACGAAATCACCATCGCTGAAACGCTGAAAAGCGCGGGCTACAAAACAGGGATGTTCGGCAAATGGCACCTCGGAGACCAACCGCCGTTTCTCCCGACTCGACAGGGATTCGATGAATATTTCGGAATCCCCTACAGCCACGATATTCATCCCTTCCATCCGAGGCAGGATCACTTTCAATTCCCGGCCCTGCCGCTCCTCGAAGCCGAGACCGTCATAGAGATGAACCCGAATGCGGATTTCTTGACGAAGCGAATTACGGAGCGTGCCGTGAAATTCATCGAGAAACACAAGGACGAACCATTCTTCTTATATGTCCCGCATCCGATCCCGCACAAGCCGCTGCATGTCTCGCCTTTGTACATGGAAGACGTTGCTACCGAGATCACGGACAAACTGAAAGACGAAGGAAGCTCCATCGACTACGACACACGCAATGCGCTTTTCCAACAGGCGATCGCGGAAATCGATTGGTCCGTCGGGGAGATATTGGATACGCTGAAAAAGCAAGGTATCGACGAAAACACTCTCGTTATCTTCACATCGGACAACGGCCCTGCTGTCGGCAAAGCAGGCCCGTTGAGAGGCAGAAAAGGCAGCACTTACGAAGGCGGCATGCGCGAGCCCACCGTAATTCGCTGGCCCGGAAAAATTCCTGCGAGCAAGTCGAATAACGAACTTATGACCACAATGGATTTGCTCCCGACATTCGCGAAATTAGCTGGAGCCGAGATTCCCTCCGACCGCGTAATCGACGGCAAAGACATCTGGCCCGTTCTTTCCGGCAATGCCAAAACGCCGCACGAGACCTTTTTCTATCACCGTGGAGATACGCTTGCGGCTGTGCGATCGGGCGATTGGAAGCTCCACGCGAATGACGGGATAGCGACCGAGCTCTACAATCTGGATACCGACATCGGCGAGAACAACAACGTGCTGAAAGCGTATCCAGCCATCGAACAACGGCTCATGGGCTACCTGACTGATTTCACAAAAGACATCGCCGCCAACAGCCGACCCGCCGCATCTGTCGAAAACCCAATGGCGCTCGAAAAACGATAATATAGAAACAGCGACGAAGTGAAACGTAGATGGCGAAGCAATGGACACAAATGATCCCTCAAATTCGTGTTTATCTGCGTCCATTCGCGCTTCAAAATTCATTTGGTCTCGCCTCAGTTCCACCGTGATCTCTGTGGTTAAACTTCAATGGAATGCCCATGAAATATAAATCTCTCTTCACTCTACTGGCAGCTTCAGTTGCCGCAATGACGACTGCATGGTCAGCAGACAATCCCCCGCACATCATCGTGATGCTTGCCGATGATCTTGGCTGGCAGGACGTTAGTTATCATGGCGGCAACATCGCCACACCTAACATCGACCGATTGGCCCAACGAGGCGTTCAATTGGACCAGTTTTACGTGCAATCAGTGTGCACGCCCACGCGAGGCGCTTTGATGACCGGGCGTTATCCCATCCGACTCGGATTGCAATGCAACGTAGTGCGTCCCTGGGCACACCACGGACTCCCGCTGGACGAGCAAACGCTCCCCTCGGCCCTGAAAGAAAACGAGTACACGACCGCTATTGTCGGTAAGTGGCATTTGGGTCACGCCAAGCCAGAGTATCTTCCATTGCAACGCGGGTTCGACAGCCAATACGGGCATTACAATGGGGGATTGAACTACTTCACCCACATCCGCGATGGAGGACATGACTGGCATCGTAATGACCAGCCCAATTACGATAAAGGATACACAACGGACCTGCTTGGCGATGAAGCCTCCCGAATCATCGAAGAACACGACAAGGAAAATCCGCTGTTTCTATACGTGCCGTTTAACGCCCCCCATTCACCCTTTCAGGCGACCGACGAGCACCTGGAGCGAAACAAACACATACCGGAAGGGAATCGACGAACCTTCGCTGCAATGGTCACCAGCATGGACGATGCGGTTGGGCGAATAGTTGAATCCGCTAATCAGCATCTGCCACGCGAAAATACACTCATTTTCTTCTGTTCCGACAATGGCGGGATCACGCGCGTGGGCTCCAATGGGGAATTGCGTGGCCAAAAATCGACGATCTACGAAGGCGGTGTCCGAGTGCCTGCCATCATGGTTTGGGATGGAGCGATCAAAGCCGGTTCGGTCGTTAAGGAACCGCTGCATATTACAGACATTTATCCTACGCTGATGCGTTTGACCGGGAGCAAACCTAAACAAATCAAGCCCCTCGACGGAAAGGACGCTTGGCCAACGTTAACCAAAAGCAAGCCCTCTCCGCACGACTTCGTTCTTCTAGATCTGACCCCATTTCGAGGTTCCATTCTCATGGGCGATTGGAAGCTCGTCCACAATGGGGAAGCCACCGCCATCACTACGACCGCGATCGAGAAGGAAACTTGGGAACTATTCAACTTGAAGAACGATCCCTTTGAAAAAGTAAACCTCTACGCCAAGCATCCAGAAAGAGTTCAAAGGCTTAAGAAGAAACTTGCGGAATTAGCCGGGCAAGCAGCAGCTCCGCATATGCCTCCGAATCGCCTTCCCGAAGATTTTTCTGTCCCCAAAGTCTGGGGTCACCCTTGAAAAGAACAACGATGACAGCAACAAATGGAACGCGCAAAGGTAGGGCTGCTTATCCCTAAGCAGCCGCATCTCGCCGCCAACCTCGGCTGCTTAGGGATAAGCAGCCCTA
>JAJFLS010000749.1 GCA_021772595.1 Opitutales bacterium | reverse complement strand
ATCCGATACGCTCAGTGCTGGGAGGATTCAGATATCCTGCTCGAGGGACTCGCTATTCAACCTGGCGAACGTTGCCTCTCTATCGCATCGGCCGGCGACAATGCCATCGCTATGTTGCTCGCCGATCCGGAGCGCGTGATCGCGGTGGATTTAAATCCGTCTCAACTGCATTGTGTCGCTTTGCGAGTCGCTGCGTATCGAACGCTTGAATATGAGGAGCTATTGGAGTTGATCGGTTCCAAGCTGAGCGATCGAAGGGAAGGCTTGTACCGGAAGTGTCGCCCCTTGCTTTCCGAGGATGCTACGCGGTTTTGGGACTCGCAGTTGGAATCGATACGCGATGGCATTGGGGGGGCTGGGAAGTTTGAGAACTACTTTCAACTCTTTCGTAAGAAGGCATTGCCCTTGGTCCATTCTCGGAAACGAGTCGAATCGCTGCTACAAGGGCGACACTTGGAAGCCAGAAGGACTTTCTATGCGCAGACATGGAACACCTGGCGCTGGCGACTCTTGTTTCGCTGTTTCTTTTCTCGCTTCGTAATGGGGAGATTGGGACGAGATCCTAGCTTTTTCGACTATGTCGAAGGATCCGTGGGAGACCGAATTCTCGAACGGGTCAAGCATGCCTTGACGGAACTCGCCCCGCACGAGAATCCCTATCTTCAATGGATATTGACCGGCACGCATGGGAGCGCCTTGCCGACAGCCCTTCGTCGCGAGAATTTTGATATAATTCGAGAGCGTATCGATCGAATCGAATGTAGATTGTGTTCAGTCGAAGCCTTTTGCGACTCTGAGAAGGCCGGATCCGTTAGCCGTTTTAATCTGAGCGATATTTTTGAATACATGTCCGAAGAGAACTATCATCGGTTGCTGAGGCGTCTGCTTTCGATAGCTCGTTCTGGTGGCCGTTTGGCCTATTGGAACATGCTCGCGCCGCGTGCGCGACCCGAGTCGATGGCGGAATCCCTGCGATCGCTAGATTCGCTCTCCCAACGATTATTTCAACAGGACAAGGCCTTCTTCTATAGCCGTTTCATAGTAGAGGAAGTGCAGCAATGAGTTCGGATATTAAAAGCATGATTGCAGTGCTGGTTGTGCTGTTGGCCTTTATGGGTGGACTGGCTTGGCTGCGAAAGCGTTTTTCCATAGAAGGAGAGATTTCGAGAAAAGGAGTGCACCTAGGTATGGGTTGCGTGGCTCTAGCTTTCCCTTGGATTTTCGAGCGCTCATGGCCGGTTGGCCTACTTGCGGTACTCTCCTGCCTTACGATTCTAGGCCTTGTATGCATTCCTGCATTCAAGGCAGTTCTGAAAAGCGTGGATCGAGAGTCCTATGGGGAGATGTATTTTCCTCTCGCAGTGGCCTTTGTCTTTCACTTTTCGAAGGGAGATCCTGTCTTGTATTGCCCGCCGATGTTAATGTTGACCTTTGGAGATACCATGGCGGCCGTCGTTGGAAAGCGGTTCGCGCGATTCCGTTACGCGACGCATGAAGGAAGTAAAAGCTGGATAGGATCGATGGCTTTTCTCGTGTCGACTTTTGTGTGCGTGAGTCTTTGCTTGTTCGTCTTATCGGAGTTCTCCGCGCTGAAGATACTTTTGTTAGCCTTCCTGTTTGGCCTAATCGGATTGATGACTGAAGGCTTGGCGTGGAAAGGGTTGGACAATTTGTTGCTTCCCATTTTCGGATTGGTCGCGATCGAAGCTTTTCGGGGA
Organism: Opitutales bacterium; assembly: GCA_021772595.1. Classification (GTDB taxonomy): domain Bacteria; phylum Verrucomicrobiota; class Verrucomicrobiia; order Opitutales; family Opitutaceae; genus Pelagisphaera. Next base: position 4,009 of record JAJFLS010000749.1, on the reverse strand, counting down.
TTGACCGTCTCTGAACTCTCATTGCGAATTCTCGTATTAATAGGAATTGGCCTGATTTGTTTTAGCGTGAAGAGACGATCCACGATGAATGATGGCGCGTTATTGGGAGTCGCACTTATATTGTATCTAATTTGGGCGAAGGCGGGCTTGTATTGGGCGATCTCGCCTTTCGTTGTATTTTTGCTTTTTCCTCGGGTAGTTAAATTTGAGTACAGCGCCTATCGGAACCATCAATCGGTTCCGGCTTTGGTTGGAGTGTTTGCAATTCCTTTTCTTTGGTTCGCCCAACTGTTGAGGGATGAAGAGCCGTACGTATTGGTGTGGCCCTATAGTCTCGCTCTAGCGATTCACCTTTCGGTGATCTGGTCAAAGCGGGCGAGGAGTGAGGAGTTTAAATGGTACAAATGGGGTGGTCTTATTGTTTTTCCCTTCCTATCTGTAGTCGTAGTGCAAGCCATTCCGATAGGGCTAAGCCGATCGTTTCATTTGGATTGGGGATTCGCCCAAGGCAGTCTTCTTTCAGTTATTCTTTGTTCGATTATCTCTACCTTCGTTGTCTTTGACCGCTCTTTAGGGTCGGGTCCGCAGATTACCTTGAAGGACTGGTCCTTTCGATTGGCTTTCATTGCCGGAGCTTCTAGCTTACTGTATGCAACGCTTTGAGAAACGTTTAGGAAGCCCAGCATCTCTTTACCACTGTATCCAATTGTGACTGTCAAAATCGTAAGAATTAGGACCAAGGAGGACCTCCCGTTGTTCGCTCGGACCGAGGAACTGCTTCGGAGCGTGCCTGAAGATCCCTTTTCTGAAAAAGTGGACGAACATCTACTAGCGATTAATGAAAGCCGGCAGTGCCTTGCGTGCTGTTCCCTTTGGTGGAGCAACTGTCCTGATTTGGAAGGAGAGACGCTCGCTTGTATTGGGCATTTTTACGCGAGCGATTTCGAGTCGGGGAAAACTGTGCTGAGTGAAGCCTGTGAGACTCTGAGGCAGCAAGGAGCTACGCTTGCGATTGGCCCGATGAATGGGAATACGTGGCGAAAGTATCGGTTCGTGACTGAAGCTAATGAGAGGGAGCCTTTCATCCTAGAGCCTCGCAATCCGGATTGGTGGCCAACGTTATGGGGCGAAATCGGTTTCAAGAGCCTGGCTGGGTACCATTCAAGTGTGATTTACGACATCGAAAAAGGCGATCCCAGGGTCGAGCGTGCATGGGGTCGCTTAGAGAAGTGCGGGGTTCGCATTAGGGCGCTGAGTAAGGACGACTTTCGGGCCGACTTAAACCGAATCTTCTACGTGTCTGAGAAAAGTTTCGTATCCAACTATTTGTACACTCCGATTTCCGAGGAAGAGTTCGTTCAATTGTATCTTCCATTCAAGGACTTTGTGGATCCCCGATTTGCATTGATCGCGGAACACGAAGGGAAGCCGGTCGGATTCGTTTTTTGCATTCCAGACCTCGCGCAGCATCAGGCTGGCCAGGCCTGCGATACCTTAATAATCAAAACTCTGGCAGTTCTTCCGGGTAGAGCCTACGCGGGACTCGGAACAGTGTTGGTGGACCGAATGCGGGAGGCGGCAAGAACGCTAGGGTATCGATGTATCGTGCATGCCTTAATGTACGATGGAAACGATTCGGCGAACATCGGAAAGAACAGCGAGATTCTGCGTCGTTATACCTTGTTCTCGAAATCTCTCGGCAAATGAATCTAGTCGATCGATTTTCAGAGCAGGTCCGGCAGGCTCCAAACCGTATTGCCCTGATACAAATGGAAAGAGGACATGAGAGGAGCATTAGCTACCAGGAGCTCGATACTCTTTCGTCTCGAATTTCTGGTTACTTGCTTAGTCTTGACGTGAAAAGAGGCGATACCGTACTCGTGTTCGAAAGCATGTCGATCGATCTGTATGCCCTTCTTATCGCGATTTGGCGAATCGGCGCGATCGCTATGTTTGTCGATCCTTCGGGAGGGAGGAAACTTTTGAATGCCTCATGCCGCATTGGAAGACCTCGCGTGTTCGTCGCCCGAAACAAAGCGCATCTTTTTCGCCTGATATCGTCCGAGGTCCGCGCGATTCCCCAAAAAATCTCTATCGGTCGACGTTACTTGCCTTCGAAATCGTGGGGAGACGCGATTCAATATGAGGCGGACGATCGTATCGAGAATTTGGGGGCGGATGATGCTGCGCTCTACACCTTCACGAGCGGGTCAACCGAAGAACCGAAAGCCGCTAATCGGACGCATAGCGTTCTACTGGCTCAACATGAGGCATTGGTAGACAGTATCGCTTTGGTGCCTGGCGAAGTTGATCTCGGGACTCTACCGATCTTTACCCTAGCAAATTTGGCGTCCGGGCTTACCACATTGATACCGGACTGCGACTTGACGAGGCCTGGATTCATTGCCCCTGAAAAGGTTGTGAGGCAGATTGAGCGCTATGCCCCTTCCCGTTGTACCGCATCGCCTACCTTTTTGATGCGTCTCCAAGAATACGTGGAAGGAAGAGGCGAAACACTACCGTTCAGAAAGCTATATACGGGGGGAGCGCCCGTGTTTCCGAAGTATTTGAAAGCGTTGGACCGCGTCACTGAAGGGGCGAGTATCAATGTCGTGTTCGGATCGACTGAAGCGGAGCCGATTTCGCATGTTGCTCTGAACGAGATTGAAGAAGCAGACTTCGACGCAATGCGTAAAGGACGTGGCTTGTTGGTGGGAGAACCTTCTGCTGCCACGCGGGTTAAGGTGATTGCGGATCAAAGCGGCAAATCTCTCTTCGAGCTGTCTTCAACCGAATTCGAGACTGTTGATATGGGACCGGGTGAGGTCGGCGAGATTGTTGTCTCGGGCAAACATGTATTGACGGGGTACTTGCAAGGAACGGGTGATGTCGAAAACAAGATCCATGTGAATGGGCGTATTTGGCATCGTACGGGTGATGCGGGCTATTTCGATTCGCAAGGACGGCTATGGCTGGTAGGGCGTTGCTCTAGCAAAGTGCGATTCGAAAACAGTTGGGTGTATCCATTTTCAGTCGAGACTGCTGCAAGTATGGACGAACGAGTCAAGTGGTCTGCGTTTTCAGAAAAGGATGGGTGCCGCATTTTGGCGATCGAACTCACTGACGGGGCAAGTGGCTTCGATTTGGAAGATGTTGCCATTCCGAGTGGAATGGTTGAGAAGGTTGTACACGTAGAACGAATACCGCTCGACAAACGTCATAATGCAAAAATCGATTATAGGGCCCTCAAGCGTCTTCTTCGTTGAGTTAGGGTTCGGCATTAGTCCGCCATCGTTTTGGTGTGGCTCGAGAGGTAGAATCACCCTTCAGCCTATCCAACGAATTGAATCGCGACAATTGAATTTCCTATCAACGTTGTCACCCCCCCCTTGAAGCTAGCGTTTGGTATTTTGATTTTTGTTTTGGCTCTGCAGAGATTTGGAAATAGGGAATCGCCAGAATCGGATTCACCGTCCACGGAGAAGCCTGGGGTCGTCACCCTTCCTGCGAGCATGACCATTGAATTTCCTATCAACACAGGAGGGATGAGAAATCCAAGGTTCGACGGAGCGACGCAGGAGCGCAGAAGGGCATGCCGAAGCATGAGTCCGAAGGACTTTGAGCTGGCAACTCCGAAGCGATCGTTCGCTGCCACTACCTCAAGATGGTGGCGGAAAACGAGGCCAAGCAGTTCTGGGGGATAGAACCTGATTCCTGCCTGTATGGGTTTTCCCTATTTTCATAAAGAACCTCGAAAGAGATTTCTTTTGGCGATCGGAACGACTGCAAGGGCATTCGCTACCTCGCGAAACTCCTAGCCAATCCGTAACCCAAGCGATCTCCCGCGCTCGATCGACACGTTCATCTATCGAGCTCGGACGCCCCTCGACGCCAAACGATTCGCCAAAGTCATCAACCGCTCCATCCCCGGCCTACTTCGAGCCAAAGGCTACTGCTGAATGGCCGAGCAGAACGACTCAGTCGGATTCCTCTCCATCGCCGGCTCAAC